>NZ_RZST01000443.1:0-3991 GCF_003997575.1 Mesorhizobium sp. M1A.F.Ca.IN.022.07.1.1 | reverse complement strand
GCATCACGGCGTTGGCGCGTGGCAAGACCCATCAGGACACCCGGCTAGAACTCGAGGGCAAGGCCCGAAAGCTGCTGGAAAGCGCGGCCTGATCACAGACCCTCCGCCATCTCCTCCTTTCATGGCCCGGCCATCGCGCTGGGCTATGTCATTCCGGAGATCGATAGGAGTTCGGAAGCTTGTCTATCACGCGATCAGGCGTTGCTGTCGCTGGTCTTCTTCGCAACAGCATCGGGCGACTGGATGGCCATAACTGCAGCATTGTCGCCGGCCGTCCGCGCGGCGGCGACCTGATCGCTGGCGGCCTTCAGATCGATTTTGCCCCAAATCGAGTGTTCACGCCTGGGCAGGCGATGCCGGTTCTTGAATTCCACGACAAACGGTTTTCTCTCAGGTTTCATGCGGTTCCGACAACATCGACGAGCTTCTAGAGCGTGACCTGTTGTTATTCGCGCCGTTCTGTCAACGCCCAGGGTGGCCCATGTTTCCGGATCAAGGAAGTCGCGGCATGTCACCATGCACGACCCGCCATACCCAGGGTGTGATCTCTGGTCTGGCACTGATCATGTCGGTTAGCGCGTGTTCATATTGCTCTCCGGCACTCGCCGGCACGATGAACATGGCGACGGGGGCGGGCTTTTGTTCCGGCAATGTCACCGACACGATTGGCGCATTGCGCGGCAGGTTGAAGCGTAGCCCCTTAACGCTCTTTCGCTTGAGGTGGCTGAGCTTCTCCAACAGCCGCAGCTCGTGAATGTCCTCGAACGGCAACCAGTGCTCGTTGACCACCATCAGCGCGACCTCCTCGACCGTCGCGATGCCAGCGTTTGAGATGCCGAAAGTCGCGATGAAGATCAGGTGGAGCGGTTCGCTCGAGCGCCAGAGTTCCAGTTCGGCCTCGTAGCGAGCGGCAAGCCGCCGCCATGCGCCGTCCTCGATCATCAGTGGGAAGGGCATGTGCCGCACGACAATCTTGTGTCCCTCGCGCGCCGCGGAAAACTCCTTCACCTCGGCCACGATCATCATGAGCTTGCGGGATCCCGAGCCGGTCGCCTGTACACCCTTTAGCGCTGCAGCGCGACGGGATGCGATCCCGTCCTTGTCCTCAGGATGAAACACTTCGGGCACGAAGAGCATATCGCTCAGTGGCCCGCCCCTTGCGGTCATCTGCGTAGCGGCATTGATCAGGCTGGTGCGAACCCGGCCCCAGCCGCGCCGGCCCGCCCAAGCCGAGCGCCATTCCGTCAATTCCCCAGCCTCCCAGAGGTAATGCAGCATTGCCCTAAGCGACAGTTTTCTGGGCTCGCTGCGAATGCCGTGCTCCGAGGGCTCAGCCGCCTCGACGGCTGCGGATCTGGCCCCGCGTTTCGTCAGCGAGAAATCCAGCTTCAGGTCGGCCCTGCCGCTGGGGTCGATCTGGATCGCGTTGCCAATCAGCGGGCCAAGGCCGGAAAGTTCGTAGGGTGGCTCATAGGACGGGCATGCAGGATCATGGTCGCGTCCGGACAGCGGCATGCGTTTGATCAGGTACTGGTCTTCCAGCCGCGCGATATACATTGCAACCGCCGGCTCCTTGCACATGCACATCGGGCGGTGCCTCTGCTTATAGGCATCTGCCAGAAGCGTCCGGAACTCGAGCGAGGATTCCTCCAGTGTCTGATCGCCGATCGTGAATATTCGCATCTCGGTTCTCTCCCTGCTTCGATCGAAGCTACACAGACAGCACTCCTTTTACTATCGAAAATTAGCTAGTAAAACCCACGCAAACCGTGAGGCGCCCGGCTGAAGGCCGGCGCTGGCCGCTTCATCGTACCGGAGGGAGAGAGGGGCCGGAAAGGGGCGACCTGCCGGGGCTTCGAGAGCGTCCGGGCTGGCCGGTCCTTTCCTGCTCTCGACAGGGTTTCCCATGAACATGATCACATCCGGCGCCGCGAACGCCGCCGCCACCTCGCTTGCACCCACCGGTCGTGCCGGCCGTGCAGCCAAGATTCTCCGCGCCGGCCATGACCTGCTGCCGTTCCTCGAACGCGGCCAGGCAATTGGCGCTACCGATCTACGCACCATCCTGATGAACGTCTTCGGCGGCTCGGACGCTGAAGGGTTCTGGGCCTGGAAAGACGCCTATGAAGCGACCGAGGTCGCGCAGGTCCTGTTCCTGCGCAAATTCGGCGTGGCGATTTTCAGCCGCGCGAACGCGCCGCAGGCAGCACTTGCGATGGTATCCAAGGTCGCGAGCCTGATCCCGACCCACACGCGGCGCTCCGAGGAGAGCCAGCAGCTCCAGCAGTTTTCGACGCCAATGCCGCTGGCCTTTGTCGCTGCCCGCACCGCCGGGATCATGGCCGACGACATGGTGTTGGAACCGTCCGCCGGAACTGGACTCATGGCGATCTTCGCCGAGCTCGCGCATGCGCGTCTCTCCCTCAACGAGTATGGGCCGGTTCGTCGCGATCTGCTGGGGCAGCTCTTCTCGGGGTCGGCAGTATCGCAGCATGACGCTGCCCACATCGACGACTATCTCGACCGATCTGTGCGTCCGACCGTCGTCTTGATGAACCCGCCATTTACCGCCGGCATTCATGTCGATGGCCGCATGGCCGACGCCGCATGGCGTCATCTCGCCTCGGCCTTCGCTCGACTTGCCCCCGGCGGCCGGCTGGTGGCGATCAGCGGCTCAGGCCTTTCCCCAGATAGTCTCAAATGGAGCGCCGCCTTCGTCCGTCTCCAGGAACGCGGCACAGTGCAGTTCAGCGCCGCGATCGATGGCTCCGTCTATGCCCGCCACGGCACGACGATGGAAACCCGTCTGACCGTGATCGACAAGATCGCGGCCGCCGATCCGACGAAGCTCATCGCCTCCCATGGCGTCGCGCCCGATCTGGAAACGCTTCTCTCCTGGATCTCCAGCCTTCCGCCCCGCTCGCCCTCGACCGCGCCGAACTCCATCGGCGCGCTGTCCAACGGCATCCTGCGCACGTGCGCGGCGAAGATGGCCGCCCGCAAGGCCACCGGCACGATGTGTCCCGCAGTGGTGACCGCTCCGGCAAGTCGCCCGTCACTCGTTGCCGGTGCCGCGCGTCCCGTATCTCCGCCGCCCGCTCGACTCGACGACCAAGTCGTCGAGCTCTCCTACGAACTGCGCGATGCCGTGCCAAAATCCCGTGTCGATGTCGCCGACGGCATCTACGAATCCTTTCGCCTCCAAGCGATCCATATCCCCGACGCCAAGCCGCATCCAGACAAGCTGGTTGAGTCCGTCGCCATGGCTTCGGTCGCGCCGCCCAAGCCGACCTACCGCCCACACCTGCCAAAGCGCATCGTCACCAGCGGTGATCTCTCCGATGCCCAGCTTGAGAGCGTGATCTATGCCGGAGAGGCGCATTGCGGCTATCTCGCCGGCCACTGGTGCGTCGACGCAACCCTCGACAATCTGAAAGCCGTAACTGCCGAGACCGAGGACGCGGTCCGGTTTCGTCGAGGCTGGTTCCTCGGCGACGGTACGGGTGCTGGCAAAGGACGCCAGGCTGCCGGGATAATATTGGACAACTGGTCGAAGGGCCGTCGACGCCATCTGTGGATCTCGAAATCCGAGACCTTGCTCGAGGATGCGCAACGCGACTGGAGCGCGCTCGGCCAGGAAAAGCTGCTGGTCACGCCGCTCTCGCGCTTCAGCCAGGGCAAGCCGATCAAGCTTGATGAAGGCATCCTCTTCGTCACTTTCGCCACGCTGCGCACCGACGAGCGCGAAGGCAAGCGCTCGCGCGTCCAGCAGATCGTCGATTGGCTCAGCCAAGGAGCGGGGAATGCAAGAACTTTCGACGGCGTCATCATCTTCGATGAAGGCCACGCCATGGCCAATGCCGCCGGCAGATCCGAGCGCGGCGAAAAAGCCGCCTCGCAGCAGGGCCGCGCCGGTCTTCGCCTGCAGCGCGCGCTGCCCGATGCGCGCGTCGTCTACGTTTCCGCGACCGGCGCGTCGGAGGTGGAATCC
>NZ_RZST01000442.1:0-4001 GCF_003997575.1 Mesorhizobium sp. M1A.F.Ca.IN.022.07.1.1 | reverse complement strand
ATCCGAAGCCGCACTGGACGGTGGAACTGGCGCGCGCTGGATGCGCTCGCGGCAGAACAGCTCGATATCGCCGATCACCTCGACGCCGGCGCCGCGCGCCAGTTCCACCGTCCAGTGCGGCTTCGGATGCGTGAGCGGCACACCGGGCGACAGGACGAAGGCCGCAAAGCGCGACCAGTCGGCGCCGCGCAGGTCGCCGGTCGCGATCCCGGCGGCTGCTGCCTTGGCGACGCTGTCGGGATTGTCGTCCCGGGCGAGGATCTCGGCGCCGCCGGCGATCAGCGCATGCGCGGTGGCAATCCCCGACCCGCCGAGCCCGAAGAGCGAAACGCGTTTGCCTGCAAATGAAGCGGCGGCGATCAAGCGGGCATCCTATCTGAGCTTGAGGGTGGAGAGGCCGACCAGCGCCAGGATGACGGCGATGATCCAGAAGCGGATCACCACCTGGCTTTCGGTCCAGCCGAGCTTTTCGAAATGGTGATGGATCGGTGCCATCAGGAAGACGCGCTTGCCGGTCATCTTGAAATAGCCGACCTGGATGATGACCGACAGGATCTCCACCACGAACAGGCCGCCGACAATGACCAGCACGATCTCGTGCTTGGTGGCGACAGCGATGGTGCCGATCAGGCCGCCCATGGCAAGCGAGCCGGTGTCGCCCATGAAGATTGCGGCCGGCGGTGCGTTGAACCACAGGAAGCCGAGGCCGGCGCCGATGACGGCGCCCAGCACGACCGCCAGTTCGCCGGTGCCGGGAACGAAATGGATCTGCAGATACTCGGCGAACACCGCGTTGCCGGAAAGATAGGCGATGACGCCGAACGACGCCGCAGCGATCATGATCGGCACGATCGCCAGCCCGTCCAGACCGTCGGTCAGGTTCACCGCATTGCCGGCGCCGACGATCACGAAGCAGGAGAACGGCACGAAGAACCAGCCGAGATGGATCAGGAATTCCTTGGCGAACGGGAAGGTCAGCGACGACGAGAACGGCGCCTGGCCGTTATGCATGATCACCCAGGCCGCGATGCCGGCGACAACGAATTCGATCGCCAGCCGCGCCTTGCCGGAGAAGCCCAGATGCGACTGTTTCGTCACCTTGAGATAGTCGTCGTAGAAACCGATCGAGCCGAAGCCGACGGTGACCAAAAGCACCACCCAGACATAGATGCTGGAGAGGTTTGCCCACAGAAGCGAGGAGCCGATGATGCCGGACAGGATCATCAGCCCGCCCATCGTCGGCGTTCCGGCCTTCTTGAAATGCGTCTGCGGTCCGTCGGCGCGGATCGGCTGCCCCTTGCCCTGGCGAAGCCGCAGCGAATTGATGATGGTCGGTCCGAATATGAAGACGATCAGCGCCGAAGTGATCAGCGCACCGCCGGTGCGAAAGGTGATGTAGCGGAAGACATTGAAGGCCGAGATCTTGTCCGCGAAATCAACGAGTAAAGTGAGCATCGGTCCCCCGGATCCCGACCTCAGGTCGGTTCAATGGTTGCGGCTTCCGCCGGAAATTTGCCGAGCAATGCCTCGACCAGCTTTGAAAAGCCGATGCCTTTCGACGACTTGACCATCACCACGTCGCCCGGCCTGATCGCCGACATGACGACGGGCTTCAGCTCTTCGGCTCCTGGCCGGTACTCGGTTTCGACATCCGAAGGCAAAACCTCGGCCAGTGCCCGCATCTCCGGGCCGCCGAGAAAGACCTTACGCGTTTCTGTGCCGACAATAAGTTCGGCAAGGGCCGCGTGGAGCTTCGCCGAATGGCTGCCGAGTTCCAGCATGTCGCCAAGCACGGCGATGCGCCTGCCCTCGCCCGATACCGGCGTGGCGTTGAGCAGCGCCATGGCTGCCGCCATCGACGCTGGATTGGCATTGTAGCTCTCGTCGATCAGCGTGATCGGACCGTTCGGATGGCGCAAAATGTGGCGCCGGCCGCGCCCGCGCTCGGCCGAAAGATCGGCGAGCGCCGCCGCGACCTTGTCGAGATCGGCGCCGACCAGTTGCGCGGCGCCAAGCACCGCCAGCACATTCTGCACGATGTGGCGGCCGGGCGCCCCCACACGGGCCGTCACGTCCCTCTTGCCGATCTTGACCGCGATATCGGAGTGATCGGCATAAAGGTCGCAGCCAACAAGACGAAAGGCCGAGCGGGCGTTCTCGCCGAAGCCGAAGACATGCTCGACACCTGCATCCTTGGCCACTTTCCCGAGCAGCTTCCAACGCGGATCGTCGCGATTGAGCAGCGCGGCGCCGCCGGCCTCTATGCCCTCGAAAATCTCGGCCTTGGCCATGGCGATCTCGTCGAGATTCTTGAAGAAGCCGAGATGGGCGGCCGCGATCAGCGTGACGATCGCGACATGCGGCCTCACCATCTTGACCAGCGGCCTTATCTCGCCCGGATGATTCATGCCGATCTCGAAGATCGCGTAGTCGCAGTCTGCGGGCATGCGCGCCAAGGTAAGTGGCACGCCCCAGTGATTGTTAAACGACTGCGCCGAGGCGTGCACCTTGCCGACCGCCGACAGCACATGGCGCAGCGCTTCCTTTGTGGTCGTCTTGCCCGCAGAGCCGGTCACCGCGATGATCTTGGCCCGTGAGCGAGCGCGCGCCGCAATGCCGAGCTTTTCCAGCGCCGCAAGCACATCCTGCACGACGATCATCGGCGCCGTCAGCCGGCCAAGGGACGGCAGCTTGCCCTCGGCCACCACCAGCACCGCAGCGCCCGCCTTCACTGCAGCGGTTGCGAAATCGTGGCCGTCCATCGTCTCGCCCTTGATGGCGAAGAAGGCGTTGCCCGGCTCGAGGCTGCGGCTGTCGATCGAAATGCCGGTGATGCCTTCCGGCAGCGAGCCGATCGGCCTGCCGCCCATGGCCTCGACAAGCGCTTGCGACGTCCACAGCAAGCTCATGCGGCGCGCTCCTGGAGCGCCTCGCGCACTTCCTCGTGATCGGAAAAGTGGAAGGTTTCGGTGCCGATCGTCTGGCCTTCCTCATGCCCCTTGCCGGCGACGATCAGCGTATCGCCGGCATGGAGCATGGCGACGGCCTCGTGGATCGCTTTGCGGCGGTCGCCGATCTCGATGGCGCCGGGCGCCGCGGCAAGGATTGCCGCGCGGATGGTTTCGGGGATTTCCGTGCGCGGATTATCGTCGGTGACGATGACGACATCGGCGAGCCGGGTCGCGATCTCGCCCATGATCGGCCGCTTGCCGCGATCGCGGTCGCCGCCACAGCCGAAGACGACAACGACCCGGCCCGTGGTGAACGGACGAACCGAGGTCAGGACATTTTCCAATGCGTCGGGCTTGTGCGCGTAGTCGACATAGACCGGAGCGCCGGCGGCCGTCGTGCCCACAAGGTCGAGGCGGCCCGGCGCACCTTCGAGTTTCTCCAATGCGGCCAAGGCCTTATCAACGGATGTTCCAGTCGAGATGGCGAGGCCGGCCGAAACCAGCGCGTTGGCGATCTGGAAATCACCTGCCAACGGCAGGTCGATCTCGTGAAGCACACCATCGGCCTCCACCTCGGCACGCTGGCGCCGCCGCTCATGCTCGACGCGCTTCAGCGTCAGGAATTCGCCGTGTCGGCCGACGGTCAGAACATTGAGGCCCGCTGCCCGCGCGGCATCAACCGTCGGCTGCGACCAGGGATCGTCGGCGAAGATCACGGCCGGCGCCCCCTTCGGCAGCAGCGTGTCGAACAGACGCAGCTTGGCACGGTGATAATCCTCAACCGTCGGATGGTAATCCATGTGGTCGCGGCCGAGATTGGTAAAGCCGCCGGCGGCCAGTTTGACGCCGTCGAGCCGACGCTGGTCGAGACCATGGCTGGAAGCCTCCATCGAGGCGTGCGTTACCCCTGCCTCCGTCAGTTCCTTGAGCAACTCGTGCAGCGCGACCGGATCGGGCGTAGTCAATGAGCCATATTCGTTGCGGCCCGGCGCCACCACGCCGGTCGTGCCGATCGAAGCGGCGGCAAAACCTGCCTGCTCCCAGATCTGG
>NZ_RZST01000441.1:0-4092 GCF_003997575.1 Mesorhizobium sp. M1A.F.Ca.IN.022.07.1.1 | reverse complement strand
CATCCTGACCGGCGTATCGGTGGCGACCGTCACCGCGGCGCCGGTCGGCGCCTATGTCGGCGACATCTGGGGCTGGCGTACGGCCTTCATGATCGCGGCGGTCGGCGGCGCGCTGACGCTGCTCGTACAGCTTGCCACCATCCCCAGCCTGCCGCCGACGGCCGTGGCGAGCTTTCGCACGCTGATCGAGGTACTGAAGCGGCGGACGATCCGCATCGCCCTGCTGGTCGTGCTGCTCGTCGCCTCGGGACAGTTTGCCGGCTTCACCTATGTGCGGCCATTCCTGGAGACGGTGCCGGTCATGCCGATCGAGACCATCTCGCTGGTTCTGCTCGCCTATGGCATCGGCGGCTTCTTCGGCAATTTCGCCGGCGCTTTCCTGGCCGAGCGCAATCTGAAGCTTGCGGTCGGACTGGCGCCGCTGCTGATCGCGCTGTCGGCGCTTGCCATGCTCACCATCGGCGCTTCACCGGTGATTGCGGCAATCGCAGTTGCGGCATGGGGCTTTGCCTTCGGCGCGGTGCCGGTCGGGCTGCAGACTTGGCTGGTGCGCGCCGCTCCCGACCAGGCCGAGAGCGCCGGCGGCCTGATGGTCGCGACGTTCCAGGTGGCGATCGCGCTGGGCGCAGTCTTCGGCGGCCTGCTGGTCGACCATGCCGGCGTCGCCAGCGCATTCGGCTACGGTGCCATGGCAACGCTGCTCGCAGCGCTGGTGACTTTCGCCGTCGGGCCGAAACAGGCTGAATAACCTTGGACGCCGACAAGCCAGCCGGTCGGCCGGCTTGTCGGCAGGGCGATGCAGTCTGGGCTAAGCCGAGCGGCCGTCGAACTCGAAAACCTCGATAGCGGCGAGATCGATGCCGTCGAGGCAATTGATGTTGATGTAGGCGCTGCGCTCGCTGCCTTGACTGACATCCTCGGCGAAGGGATGGATGCCGCAGGTCCGGCAGAAGTGATGCGCGATCGAGCCCTTGCCGAAGGTGTATTTGCCGAGGTCGTCGCCCCAGGCAACCAGGCGCATGCTGGCGTGTGGCACGGCCCAGAGCAGCGCCCCCTTGCGCGCGCAGATCGAGCAGTTGCAGCGCACCGCGCCGCCGAGCTCGCCTGCGACCTCGAAAGCCACCTTGCCGCAGTGGCAACTGCCTTTGTACAGCATCAGTCTCTTCCTATCGCTGGCAGGTGCAAAGGCACCCTTGCCGGGTTATCCATCCGCTAGCCAAATTGGCTGCCTTAAAAGACGTTGCATCCTTGCGGAGTCCGACATCGACATGCAATCCGTGCGCGACCGTCTCGAAATCATCCTGTCACGTCTTGCCAATCGCGCGGCTGACGAAAAGGTCTACGTCAAGCAGTATGCGCAGGCGGCGCTCGCCGCAGCGGATGCAGCCGACGCGCGGCAAAGAGCCGGGGTCTGCCTCGGGCCGCTCGATGGCGTGGTGGTGTCGATCAAGGATCTGTTCGATGTCGCCGGCGAGCCGACCCGGGCAGGCTCGCGGATGCTCGCCGGTGCTCAGCCCGCCGCGCAGGACGCGGCGATCGTGCGCCGGCTGCGCCAGGCGGGCGCAGTGATCCTCGGCAAGACCAACATGACCGAATTCGCCTTCACCGCGATCGGCGACAACCTGCACTACGGCACACCGGGCAATGCGGCGGATGCCAGCCTGATCCCGGGCGGTTCTTCATCGGGCGCCGGCGTTGCGGTGGGCGAAGGCAGCAGCCAGATCTCGATCGGCTCGGACACGGGCGGCTCGGTTCGCATCCCGGCCTCGCTCAACGGCGTCGTCGGCTTCAAGCCGACGGCCCGGCGCGTGCCCTTGGATGGTGCCTTTCCGTTGTCGGCGACACTGGATTCGATCGGTCCGCTCGCCCGCAGCGTCGCTGATTGCGCGGTTGCCGACGCGATCATGGCGGGGGAGGAGCCAGTTCCCCTCCAGCCGATCCCGCTCGCCGGTCTGCGCATCGGCGTTCCGCGTGGCCGGCTCTTTGACGACACGCAAGCCGACGTCGCCGCGGCCTTTGAGGCGTGCACCAGGCAGATGGAGCGGGCAGGCGCACGCGTCGCCGATCTATCGATCGATGACCTCATTGGGGGGATGCGCGCGGCGACCATGCACGCCTCGATCGCGTCGATGGAGGGTGCGGAAGTGCATGCCGACTGGCTGGTGACCGGGGCCTCGGTGCCCGTCGACCCACATGTCAGCGGGCCTTTGTCGCGCGCGCTGACGGTTCCCGCTTCCGCCTATATCAGGACCATCCGCCGCCGGGCGGAACTGGTCGCGGCCATGGCGGAACGGCTGCAAACGGTCGATGCGCTTGCTCTGCCGACCGTGCCGATGGTCGCGCCGTCGATCGCGGCGATGGCCGGCGACGAAGCGCTACGCGACAGGACGGAAGGCTTGCTCCTGCGCAACACGCAGGTCGCCAACCAGTTCGATCTCTGTGCGATCTCGCTGCCGATGCCGGGCACCAAGCTGCCGGCCGGGCTGATGCTGGTGGCGAGGCATGGGCACGACCGACGTCTGCTCGGAATTGCTGCCGCGGTGGAGGCTTTGCTGAGCGGTTGAGGTGGTGCAGCGGCGCAATCAGTCGGCCGGAAAGCGCCGACGGTAACGCTCGATCACTTCCGGGTTCCGCAGGTTGACCGGCAGCTTGTCGGCAAGCACCAGCAAGGCCTCGTTCGCAGCGCCGACGCCCATGCGCATCATCGATTCCTCGGTGATGCCGGCCATATGCGGAGTGATGATGACGTTGTCGAAGCTGAAATAGGGATGGCTCGGCGGCAGCGGCTGGGTCGCAAAGACGTCGAGCGCCGCACCGCCGATACGGCCTTTTCGCAGCGCTTCAATCAGCGCCTCGTCATCGACCACCGGCCCGCGCGAGACATTGATCAACAGCGCATTGGGCTTCATGCGGGCGATGCGCTCGCGGCTGATCAGGCCGCGCGTCTCCTCGGTCAGCGGGCAGCAGAGCACGATGATGTCGCTCTGCTCGACCAGCGCGTCTATCGACAGGAAACCGACGCGCTCGGGCGCCGGGCGCAGGCTGCGCGTCGTCGCCACGACCTTGAGGTCGAAGCCGTGCGCGGCGATGTGGCCGACGGCCTGGCCGACGGCGCCGAGGCCGACAATGCCGATCGTCTTGCCGGCGAGCTCGCTGGTTGAATTGGCGTGCTCGCGCCCGGCGAGCCAGCCCTTGGCGCGCAGGTCGCGATCCATGATGCGGAAGCGCCTGAGCAGCGCCAGCGCCGTGAACACCACATGTTCGGCCACCGAGCGGGCATTGACGGCCGGCACGTTCGCCACCAGCACGCCGGCGGCGGTCGCCGCCTCGACCGGGATCATGTCCAGTCCCGCGCCATGGCGGATCGCGGCGCGCAACAGGGACGCGCCTGCGAACAGCTCCGGCGGCAGCGGCGCTCGGACGATGACGATGTCGGCGTCTTTCGCCTCGGCAGCCAGCGTTCTTGCATCGAGCGCGGAGGCGACGACCAGCCGGCCGGCTCCCGCCAGCATGCTTGTCGCGCGCGGATGTAGCGGGTGCGTCGACAGGATCTTGCGCATGAAGCTCAGGCCCTTTCGAGCGCCGCGCTTTTCGGCTCGGTCCAGCGACCTTCGATGATCCCCTTCCAGTAGCTCTCGGCCCCTTGCAGGTGCGCACTCATCAGCGCCTGGGCGAGGTTGCCGTCGCGGCGCAACAGTGCCTCGTAGATCTGGATGTGTTCGGCATGCGAGCGCATGCTGCGCTCCAGATCGTTGAAATAGATCGGCAGGCGCTGCTCGCCCATCAGGTAGTAGACGCTGCAGATGTTGTGAAAGACGCCGTTCTTGGTCGCTCGCACGATCTCGAGGTGGAACTCGCGGTCTTCCTTGGCGAGGCCTTCGCCGGCGGCGATGCGCTCCTCGGAAGCCTTCAGGATCTCGCGCAGCCGCTCGAAATTCTCCTCGGTGGCGCGTGAGCAGGCAAGCTCGGCCGCCTTGATCTCGTGGATCTTGCGCAGCTCGACGGTCTCGTAGATCTGCACCGGATCCAGCGGCAGGCCCGCGCGGGCGAAAAGCGCTAACGCTTCCACGCTCGCCTGCTTGGTATCGATAT
>NZ_RZST01000440.1:0-4096 GCF_003997575.1 Mesorhizobium sp. M1A.F.Ca.IN.022.07.1.1 | reverse complement strand
TGCCAAGGCCGCTGAGCGTGAGGCCGCAAAGGATGCGCAGATTGCCGAGCTGGTGGAGCGCCAGGCCGCAATGGAAGCCATGATCGAGGAACTGACGAAGCCGAAGGGCAAGGGCAAGGAAGCTGCCTGATGTCCATCCTCGACGTGGTCAAAGGCGCCGCGACAGTGCTCGGCATGGACGTGCCGAGCCTGCTCTATGGCGCAACCAGTCGAGAAATGGTCGAGATGCAGGAACTCGCCAACGTCATGGCGTCCGAAATCGCGGACGCTCACGACTGGCAGAAGCTGCTGATTCAGCAGACATTCACCGGCGATGGCGTATCGGATGCATTTGACATGCCGTCGGACTTCCGCCGGATGCAGAAAACGTCGTCGCTCTGGTCGTCGCGCTGGCAATGGGCAACCGAACATCTGACGAGCCCCGATCACTGGCTTGAACTGCAGGTGACGCCGGTCGCCACTGTGAACGGCTACTGGATCATCTACGGCGACCAGTTTCACCAGTGGCCGGTGATGGCGAGCACCGAAACCGTCAAATTCTTCTACGTGTCGAACGAGCTAGTCGTCGCCAGCGATGCGTCGAAAAAAACCATGTTCACCGAAGACGCGGACAGCTTCAGGCTTTCCGAGGAATTGCTGAAAAAGGCGATCATCTATCGCTGGAAGCAGAACAAGGGGCAGGCCTACGAACAGGACTTCGACGATTACCAGGACACGCTTTTGCGCCGGATCGACACCGACAGCGGGTCGAAGCCTGTCGTTTCGGGCCAGCCGCCTGTCAGTTGGCGCGGCCGGCGTGTCGTCTGGCCGGGCACGGTCACAGGTGCGGCGTGAGGTACGAACGTTTCCCCGGCCGCCGGAAAGCTGTTCCGGCTCCCGCGCGCGGCATCGCGCAGCCGTATACCTTCGGCGCGCCAGTGGCCGGATGGGTGACCAACCAGAGCCTGGTCAAGTCAAAGCCCTTCTCCGCGCAGACGCTGGAAAACTGGCTCCCGACTTCGAGCGGCATTGTCATGCGTGGCGGATCGGTGAAGCGCGCTACGATCGGCAGCGACCCGGTCGAAAGCTTCATCACCTACAATGCGGGCGGGACAAAGAAGATCTGGGCCTGTGACGAAACGACAATTCGTGACGTGACCGCGCCGGCCGACGCCGACACTCCGCCGGCCGCATCCGTCACCGGCCAGACCTCGGGCTATTACTCCTACGTGAATTTCACGACCTCGGGCGGCTCGTTCGTGGTCGCCGTCAACGGCACCGACTTCCTCCAGCTTTACAGCACGACCTTCGACTGGACGGCGGTCAACAGTCTCGCCACCTATCGATTGAACTTCGATGCGCAGACGGTGAATTTCACCAGCGGCGGGACCGTGACGGGCGGCACCAGCGGCGCGGTCGCGACCATCGTCAAGAACGTCGACAACGGCGCGACCGGCTCGCTGATGATCCAGTCGATCACCGGCAACTTCGTTGACAACGAAATCATCACGGGCGGCGCTGGCGGCTCGGCCACGGCAAACATTCCTGGCGGCGTGGTGCAGGTATCGGCCGCCATTACCGGGGTCGCCACCTCGGCCCTGTCCCACGTCTGGCTCTATCGAAACCGCCTGTTCTTCATTCAGGGCGGCACGATGAAGGCCAGCTATCTCCCGGTCGATTCTGTGACTGGCGCGCTCGGCACCATCAACCTGTCCGGCGTTTTCCAGCGCGGCGGCTCGCTTCTCTTCGGCGCAACCTGGTCGCTCGATGCCGGTGACGGCATTGATGACAAATGCGTGTTCGTCACGACGGAGGGCGAGGCCGCGATTTACGAGGGCAGCAATCCGGCCGGCTCGACCGCTGCCGAGTGGAACCTGGTCGGCCGCTACGACCTGACCGCGCCTATGGGCAAGCGCGCCACCATGCGCGCTGGTGGCGATCTGATCGTTGCGACCAAGGAAGGCATGGTTCCGATTTCGGCCGCGATCAACAAGGATGCCGCCGCGCTTTCGCTGGCCGCCATCTCGCGCAACATCGAGCCGGACTGGAAGCGCGAAGCCCTGCGGCGCATTTCCCTGCCGTGGGAAGTGATCAAGTGGCCGGATATGAATTACGCCATCGTCTCGCTTCCGATCGCGGCCGAAGGACAAGAGGCCTGGACATTCGTCGTCAACCTCGAAACCGGCGCCTGGTGTAAGTTCGTCGGATGGGCGACGCGCTGCATCGAACTGCACGACAATCGCCTGTTCTACGGCACCAATGACGGCACGGTTTTCGAAGGCGAAATCGCCGGCAACGACGATAGCCAGCCGATCTATTACACTTATGTCGGCAGCCCGGATCACATGAAGACGCTTGGCCGTCTAAAGACCGTGCACCAGGCGCGCGCCACCTTTCTGAGCTCGACGCCGTTCAATCCGAAAATCTCTTTTTCGGTCAACTACACGGTCACGCTGCCAACAGCGCCGGACGCTGCAGACGGTGGCACGGCGGACCTGTGGGATTCGGGTGAATGGGACGTAGCGCTATGGGACCAGGCCGCGCCTGAAGCGACGGTGAGCGGCGGCCAGTGGATTTCGATCGGCAAGACCGGCTACGTGATGCAGCCGCAGTTGCAGGTCACCGGCTTTCTGAACCGGCGCCCGGATGTCGAGTTCGTGCAACTCGACGTGACCTTTGAGAATGGCGGGGTGGTCGTATGAGCTACGACATCGCCATCGAGAGCTTCAACGAAGTCTGGCCAGAACTCGAACCGCTTTGCCGGCGTCACTATGGCGAGATGCAGGCGCGCATGGCCGCCGAGGGGATGCAGATCGGCGACTTCAAGCCGCGCCTGAACGTCTACGGCTCGGCCGGGCATCTGCTGTGCTTCGTGGTCAGGGTCGGAGGCGAGGCCGTGGGTTACGCCTTCATCTGGCTTACCCAGGACATGCACAACAGCGAACCGATCGCGATGGAGGACACCATCTACATGCGGCCGGATCACCGGAACGGCATCGGTCGCCGTTTCACAAAGCACATCCTTGCCGAACTCAAAGCGCGCGGCTGCGTCAGAGCGCACGTGACCATCGCCACCGATCTACGCGTTGCCAAGATGTGCGAGCGCGTGGGCTTCAAGCGGTCGGCAATCGCAATGACGTATTTCCTTCAGGAGGCCTGACCATGTGCGCGCCCGACCCGCCAGCCCCGCCGGATCCAAAAGAAACCTCTGCCGCGTCGACCGCCACAAACGTCGGCACGGCCATCGCGAACGCGAACCTTGGCAACGTCAACCAGGTCACGCCCGATGGCAACCTGACCTACAGCCAGACCGGCACCTACAAGTGGAACGACCCTTACACGGGCAAGTCCTACGACATCCCGACCTATACGGCGACGCAGACCCTGTCGCAGACCGGCCAGGCGATCAAGGACCAAACCGACCAGGCACAGCTCAATCTCGGCAAGCTTGCCAACAGCCAGTCGGCTTTCCTGAACGACTTCCTGTCGAAGCCGGTCGACTTGTCGAACGATGCGACAGAGGCCCGGTTGATGGACCTCGGCATGAAGCGGTTGCAGCCGGCGCTGGATGCTCGCCGCGCATCGAACGAGGCCGACCTGATCAACCGCGGCATTCGTCCCGGTTCGGACGCTTACGCGCAAGCGCAGAACCTCGAAAACCAGGGCGAAAACGACGCCTACAACCAGCTCCTGCTGAGCGGTCGCGGGCAGGCGGTGCAGGAAGCGCTCGCGCAGAACTCGGCACCGATCAACAATTTGACGGCGCTGCTGTCCGGTTCGCAGGTGAGCCAGCCGAATTTCGTCAACGCCAACATGCCGACGATCCCGACGACCGACGTGGCTGGCCTGATCAACACCAACTACAACCAGAAGCTCCAAAACTGGCAGCAGCAAGCGCAGAGCAGCAGCGACCTTTTCGGCGGCCTGTTCGGTCTTGGCGCCAACGTGATCAAGTATTCCGACCGCCGCGTGAAGACGAACGTTCGCCGTGTCGGCGAATTCGCCAATGGCCTCGCAAAGTATGCCTTCGAATACGTGTGGGGCGGTGGCGAGCAGATCGGCGTCATGGCCGACGAGGTGCGTGCGTTCCGGCCGCACGCGGTCATCAATGTCGGCG
>NZ_RZST01000043.1:0-24182 GCF_003997575.1 Mesorhizobium sp. M1A.F.Ca.IN.022.07.1.1 | reverse complement strand
GCGGCTGACGGTGAGCGGATCGTGCTCGCCGACCTTCCCGGCGCGAAACTCGACGAGGCCGTGTCAAGGATTGCCGCGACCGGTGCGAACGCGATCGGTCTGCCGCTCGACATCCGTTCCGTCGCTGCCTGCCGAGAGGTTGTGAACAAGGCCCGCGAATGGGGAGGCGGCCTGGACATTCTCGTCAACGCCGCCGGCGTCTGGCTCGAGGGAGCGGCAAGCGAGGTCCGCGAAGAGCAATGGGACCTGGTGCTGGACGTCAATCTCAAAGGTGCCTTCTTCCTGATCTCGGCCGCCATTCCGCACCTGTCGGCGGCGCAGGGCGTTATCATCAATATCGCCTCCGACGCGGGCATCGTTGGCAACAGCGGCGCGGCGGTCTATTGCGCCTCCAAAGGCGGGCTGGTGCTGCTGACCAAGGCTCTCGCCCTGGAGCTTGCGCCGCACGGCATCAGGGTCAACGCCGTCTGTCCTGGCGACACGGCGACGCCAATGATCGAGTATCAGGCAAGGACCTATGGCGGAGATGACCCGGACGGCTACAAGCGCAGGCTCCTTGGGCAATACCCGCAAGGGGAAAGAGCACGGTTCATCGGCGTGGAAGAGATCGCCTCCTTCATCCATTATCTTTGCCAGCCCGGCGCGGCGCCGATCACCGGGGCCGCGCTTTCGATCGATTTCGGCATCAGCGCCGGATACTGACTCGCGGCATTGGCGTCATCGCCTTGGAGGGCTCATGACCATGTTTCGCAAATCCCGCACGGCGCTGGTGACCGGCGCGGGCGCCGCCGACGGCATCGGCGCCGCGGTGGCGCGTGAGCTCGGAGACGCCGGGCTTGCGGTCGCGATCACCGCCTCGTCGCATCGCGTCGAGCAGCGCGCTGAAGAGCTGCGGGCGGAGGGGCTCGACGTTCGTGCGGTGGTGGCCGATCTGACGCGTGCAGCGGATGTCGAGCGGCTCTGCTCGGAGGTCGGCGAAATCGATATCCTCGTCAACAATGCCGGGATGGGAACAGTCGCCCAGCCGGCGCTGCAGCGGCGATTTCTCGATCTCAGCGAGAGCGACTGGGACCGCGGCATCGATGTCAGCCTGAAGACCACATTCCTTGCCACACGCGCATTTCTGGCCGGCATGGTCCGACGCGGTCATGGACGCGTGGTGAACATGGCCTCGGTCACCGGCCCTTACGTTTCCAACGAAGGCGAGGCCGCTTATTCCGCCGCCAAGGCAGGCATGGTCGGGCTGACGCATGCGCTTGCGCTGGAGGTCGGCCGCAGCAGCGTCACCGTCAACGCCGTGGCGCCGGGCTGGATCGCGACGGGCGCCTCGACCCCGGAAGAACTCCTCGCGGCGCAAAACACGCCGCTTGGACGCGCCGGCACTCCGGAGGAGGTCGCCGCGGCTGTGCTGTTCTTGGCGTCCGACGGCGCCAGCTATGTCAACGGAGCCGTCATCGTCGTGGATGGCGGCAACATCCTTCAGGAGCGCAAGGTCTGACCGCCAAGGTCAACCCGTCGGCCGCCGCCATCGGCCGCTACTTGTTCGTGTCGGCAATCGCGTCCGGCACCACCACCAGCTTGCCGACGAAGTCCTTGGCCATGAAGTCGGTCTGGGCGCGGTGGAAGTCCGACAGCTTGTAGACGCCGCCGACCAGCGGGCGGATTTTCTTCTCCTCGATGTAGCGCACGATGCGGCGGAAATCCGCCCTGGTGCCCTGGCTCGATCCGTGCAGCTGAAGCTGCTTGAGATACATGGTGCGCAGGTCCAACTGCACCACCGGCCCCGCGATGGCGCCTGCGGTGGTGTAGCGTCCCTCGGGCCGCAGGATGCGCAGCAGATCATTGAAAATGGCGCCGCCGACAAGGTCGGCGACCACGTCGATGGGTTGGCCAGCGGTCGCTTCGTTGACGGCGGCAGGCAGGTCGGCCACGCCGCGCGTGATCACTTTCTCGGCGCCGATGTCGAGCACCGCTTGCTCCTTGCCCTTGCCGACCACGGCATAGGGAATGGCGCCCCGCGCCCGCGCCAGCTGCACGATGCCGGAGCCGACACCGCCGGAGGCGCCGGTGACCAGCACCCGTTCGCCGGCCTTCAAGCCTGCACGTTCCAGCATCTGCTCGCCGGTGAGATAGGCGCAGCAGAAGGTGGCGAGCTCGACATCGCTCAAATCGGTATTGACGACATGCGCGTTCTCGGCCGGCAGCGCCTGGTATTCGGCATAGCCGCCGTCACGGCCGTGGCCCATATAGTCGATGTCGGCAAGCGAATCGTCGTCACGGTTGTAGATGGAGAAGTCGACCATGACGCGTTCGCCGATGCGCTCGGAGGGTACGCCGTCACCGACGGCGACGATGGTGCCCACCGTATCGGTGCCCTGGATGCGCGGAAAGGTCAGCGTGTTGCCTTGCCGGCGCCAGGTCGACACGGCGGCCGCGTCTTCCTCGGTGCCGTAGGCGCCCTGGCGCACCCAGACATCGGTGTTGTTCATGCCGCAGGCGCTGACCTTGACCAGCACCTCGCCGGCAGCCGGCGGCGGCACCTTCACATCGGTGCGATAGACGAGTTTTTCCAGGCCGCCGTGGCCGGTGAGTTGCACGGCGGCCATCGTGGCGGGGACGGTTCTGGTTATGGCATTCATGTCGGTCTGTTCCTTTGCTTTCACGCAACTCCGGACGGAAAACCGTTCACACCTTCCTGGATTGCTTCAGAGGCTGGCAAACACGCTGTTCACGGCGTCGGCGGTCTTGGCGACGATGGTGTCGGCCTCCTCGCGCGTCAGGCAAAGCGGCGGCGCGAAGCCGAGGATGTCGCCCTGCGGCATGGCGCGGCCGATGACGCCGCTTGCCGCGAGCGTCGTGGCGATCTGCGGGCCCACTTTGAGCGCCGGATCGAAGAAGACGCGATCGTCGCGATCCCTGACGAACTCGACCGCAGCCAGCATGCCGTCGCCGCGGACCTCGCCGACGTTTCTGTGGCCGCCTACGGCCTTGGCCAGCTCGGCGAGGAAATAGGCGCCGGTCTCGCCGGCATTCCTCACCAGATCCATCTCGTCGATCAGTTCGAGATTGGCGACGCCCGCGGCGACGCAGATGGGATGCGCCGAATAGGTCCAGCCGTGGCCCAGCGAGCCCAGCTTGTCGGAACCCCTGACCAGCACCTGCCAGACCTTGTCGGAGACGATGACGCCGGAAAGCGGCGCATAGGCAGACGTCAGGCCCTTCGCGATGGTGATCAGGTCCGGCTTGATGCCGTAATGGTCGGAGCCGAACATGGTGCCGAGACGGCCGAAGCCGGTCACCACCTCGTCGGCGACAAGCAGCACGTCGTATTTGTTCAGCACTGCCTGGATCTTTTCCCAATAGCCGGCGGGCGGCGGCACGATGCCGCCGGTGCCGAGGATCGGCTCGCCGATAAAGGCCGCGACGGTGTCCGGGCCCTCGGCAAGGATCATCTCCTCGAGCTTGTCGGCGCAATATTGCGAAAACTGCTCCTCGCTCATCGAGCGGTCGGCGCGGCGGAAATAATAGGGGGCCTCGGTGTGCATGATCGGCGCGCGCGGCAGGTCGAAGGCGTTGTGGAACAGCTCGAGCCCGGTCAGCGATCCTGTCATGACGCCGGAGCCGTGGTAGCCGCGCCAGCGCGAGATGATCTTCTTCTTCTCCGGCCGACCGAGAACGTTGTTGTAATACCAGATCAGCTTGATGTTGGTCTCGTTGGCGTCGGAGCCGGAGAGGCCGAAATAGACCCTCGACATGCCCTTCGGCGCGCGGTCGATGATCATCTTGGCGAGCGTAATCGAGGCCTCGGTGCCGTGCCCGACATAGGCGTGATAATAAGCGAGGTTCTTGGCCTGCTCGGCAATGGCATCGGCGATCTTGTGGCGGCCATAGCCGACATTGACGCAATAGAGGCCGGCAAAGGCATCGATGCTCTTCTTGCCGGTGTTGTCCCAGACGGTGACGCCTTCGCCGCCGGCCATGATGCGTGCCGGGGACTCGCCCCGCGCATGCGTGCCCATATGCGTCGAGGGATGGAAGAAGTGGTCGCGATCCCAGGCCGAAAGTTCGTTGGACTGTTCGAGCATCTTTTTTCTCCTTGCAGGGAATTCTTCCGGCGTGCGCTAGGCGACGTCCAGACAAAGGTATTTCAGATCGGTGAAGGCTTCGAGGCCATGGCGCGAGCCTTCGCGGCCGATGCCGGACTGCTTGACTCCGCCGAACGGGATCGGCGCGCCGGTGATCTTCACCCGGTTGATCGCGACCATACCGTATTCAAGCGCGCGACCCATGCGCGCCTGGCGCGCGCCGTTCTCGGTCACGACATAGGCGACAAGGCCATATTCGGTAGCATTGGCGCGGGCGACGACTTCCGCTTCCTCGTCGAACGGGGTGACGGCGGCGACCGGGCCGAAGGTTTCCTCATGCATGATCAGCGCCTCGTCCGGCACATCGACGAGCAGCGTTGGCTGATAGAACAGCGGCCCGGCCGCATGGCGCTTGCCGCCGATGAGGCAGCGCGCGCCGCGAGCCAGCGCGTCTGCGACCTGCTCCTCCACCTTCTTGACGGCGCGCTCATGCATCAGCGGGCCGATATCGGCGTCGGGTGAAAGCCCGTTGCCGGTGCGCAGACGCTCGATGCGACGGGCGAGGGCGGCGCAGAAGCGGTCATAGATCTGGCGCTGCACATAGATGCGGTTGGCGGCAAGACAATCCTGGCCGGAGGTGGCGAATTTGGCGTCGAGGGCGATCGTCACCGCCTTTTCGATATCGGCATCACCGAAGACGATCAGCGGCGCATGGCCGCCGAGCTCCATGACCAGTCGCTTCATCGTCGGCGCGCTCTGCGCGGCAATCAGCCGGCCGACGTCGGTCGAACCGGTGAAGCTCATGGCGCGCACCCGGGCGTCAGCGCACATCGCGCCGACGATGGTGCGCGCATCCCCGGTGACAACGTTGAAGACGCCGGCGGGCAGGCCGGCACGCTCGCCGAGCTCGGCCAGCGCCAGCGCCGAAAGCGGCGTTTCCGAGGACGGATGCGCCACCACGGTGCAGCCGGCGGCAAGCGCCGCAGCGGCCTTGCGGGTGAGCATGGCCGACGGAAAGTTCCATGGGGTGACGACGCCGACGACGCCGAGCGGCTCGCGGCGAACGGTCATCTGAGCATTCGGCAAATGGCTGGTGACGCTTTCGGCATTGAGGCGCTTTGCTTCCTCGGCATACCACTCGAGGAAGGAGGCGGCGTAGTCGATCTCGCCCAGCGATTCCTTTAGCGGCTTGCCCTGTTCAAGCGTCATCAGCAGCGCCAGGTCGTCCTTGGCGGCGACGATCAGCTCGAACCATTTTCGCAAGATTCCGGAGCGCTCCTGCGGCAGCGCGGAGCGCCAGGCCGGCAGGGCACGCGCTGCCGCGTCGACAGCCTCCGCCGTTTGGCTTGCGCCGAGGGCGGCAACGAAGGCGACTGTAGCGCCGGTGGCCGGATCGGTGACTGCGAAGCTCGCAGCCGAGTCGCCGGCGGTCCAATGGCCCCCGATATAGCCGAGATCGCGCAGCAGCCGGCGATCGGCGAGACGATCCAGTGCTTCGTGGCGGTGTGGGCGTGCAAAATGCGCGGACATCGTTTGTCTCCCGGTGCCAAGGCGATGCGGAGAGATTAGCCGCGCGACCGAGACAGAGAGGCTTTTTCGTCAGCCGCCAGGAGAGAGATTGTCTCTCATCCCCCGCCGGGCCAGACGATCTCTCCGGCTTCAGCCTGGCAACAGGTCGGCGACAGGCACCACGGACTCCTCCTTCACCGTCTTGGTGACGATGTAGGTGAAGTAGCGGTCGATGCCAATCTCGCGTTCCAGCAGGGCGTCGACCAGCCGCTGATAGGCGTCGATGTCCCGCGCCATCACTTTCACCACATAGTCGACGCCGCCGCCGACCGACCAGCAGGCGACGATCTCGGGCACGTCGCGGATGACCCGCTCGAAACGGTCGAAATCGGCTTGCCGGTGGCTGGCCAATGTCACCTCCATCAGCACGGTCGCCACCGGCGCGATCGCGCGCATGGCGATTGCGGCGTGGTAGCCGGCGACGATGCCGGCCTTTTCCAGCTTGCGCAGCCGCATCCAGCAAGGCGTCGGCGACAGGCCGACCTTCTCGGCCAGCGCCAGCTTGGTGATGCGCCCGTCGCGCTGGATGGCGTCGAGGATCTTGAGGTCGATCGGATCGAGTTTCGCTGCCGCCATGCCGGCCCCGCTTTTTGTTCCGGACACCATGACGATGCATTATTTCGATTGTCAATTGCACTGATTTCGATCTCTAATAAAGTCATGACATTATGGCAGCCAGATCCTGCGCTCATCCGCCGCCCGGCCTACCTCTCGCTGGCCGATCAGTTCGCGCGCGCCATCCATGACGGAAAGCTCGCCAATGGCGCGCGACTGCCGACGCACCGGCGGCTTGCCGACGACCTGAAACTTTCGGTCCAGACGGTCAGCCGCGCCTATGAGGAACTGATCCGCCGCGGTCTGATTGCCGGCGAGGTCGGCCGCGGCAGCTTCGTGCAGACGCAGCGCCGGGAGCCGGAGCCGCCCTACCTTCCGGAACGGTTGGGCGAGGTCATCGACCTCTCGATCCTGAAGCCGGTCTGCGAGCCGATGCATCTGGAGAAGCTGAAGCAGGCGTTGGGGTGGCTGGCCGAGAACCTGCCGTCGAGTTCGGCGCTGTCGTTCCGGCCGAACATGGTGTTCCCGCGTCATCGCACGGTGGCGGTCGAATGGCTGAAGCTCTGCGGCCTCGACGCCTCACCGCAGAACATCAGCCTCACCAACGGCGCCACCGCCGGCATGACGGTAGCGCTGATGAGCGTCGCACCGCCCGGTTCGACGGTCGCCACCGAGGCGATCGGCCACCACACGCTGGTGCCGCTCGCCCGCTATCTCGGCTTCAACCTCGAGGGCCTGCCGATCGACGGCAACGGCCTGGTCCCGGAAGCGTTGGACGAGGCCTGCCGTCTCTCCGGCATTCGCGCTGTTTTCGTCCAGCCATCGGTCATCAACCCGACGGCGAGCTTGATGGACGACAGCCGGCGCGAGCAGATCGCCGCGGTCGCGCGCAAACATGACATCGCCATCATCGAGAACGACGTGCTCGGGCCGCTCGTCGAAGGCCGGCCTCCGGCGGTTGCCGCCTTCGCGCCCGAGCGGACGCTCTACGTCACCTCCTTCACCAAGATCACCGTGCCCGGCCTGCGCATCGGCTATCTCGCCGTGCCCGACCGCTATGTCGCGGCCGTCGCCAACCGCCATCTCGTCTCGAACTGGATGGCGACGCCGATGGTGGCGGAAATCGCGACGCGGTGGGTGAATGACGGCACGGCTTTTGAGTTGGTCAACTGGCAACGCGGGGCGTTGAGACGCCGGCAGGAAATCGCAGCCGAAATGCTGGCCGGCGTCGACTATCGCTCCCATCGCGAAGGGCTGCATCTGTGGCTCGAATTGCCGGGCGACCGCGCCGAGGAGAGCTTCGTTGCGCAGGCGCGCCTGCGCGGCGTGGCGATTGCCCCGGGCACGTCGTTCCGCATCGCCGACACGCCGTGGCATCCGGCCGTGCGCATCTCGCTCGGCTCGACCACCGAAGGGGAACTGCGCTCGGGCTTGAGCGTTGTCGCCAAGCTCCTGCTGGGCGATCCGGAGCATCTTCTGCTCGCCATCTGATGCAAAAGCGGATCGCCAATTGCCCTGAAATTGTGCAGCGCTCGAAAAATTGTCATGATATTATTTTCCTAATTGACATGATTTAGCGCGTTCCGCATCGTTAGGAGCATAGGCCGCTTCAGAACGGGGAAATGGATTGCCCGCGCCCATCATCAAGGTCGACGCCATTTCGAAGAGCTTCGGCGCCTTCAAGGTGCTGGACGGCCTGTCGATGCAGGTCATGCCAGGCGAGAAGCTGGCGCTGATCGGCCCATCCGGATCGGGCAAGACGACGATCCTGCGCATCCTGATGACGCTGGAAAAGATCGACGGCGGCCATATCCAGATCGACGGCGAGCAGCTCTATCACATGGAGCGCAACGGCCAGCTGGTGCCGGCCGACGAGCGGCACCTGGCCAAGATGCGCCAGAAGATCGGCATGGTCTTCCAGCTCTTCAATCTTTTCCCGCACAAATGCGTCATGGACAATGTCACGCTGGCGCCGATGCTGACCAAGGGCGTGGCGCGAGCCGCCGCCGAAAAACGGGCGATGGAACTGCTCGACATGGTGGGCCTCGCCGATAAGGCGAAGAGCATGCCGGCACAGCTTTCCGGCGGCCAGAAGCAGCGCGTCGCGATCGCCCGCGCGCTGGCGCTGTCGCCAAAGATCATGCTGTTCGACGAGGTCACCTCGGCGCTCGACCCCGAGCTGGTCGAGGAGGTGCTCAATGTCATGCGCAAGCTCGCCGCCGAAACCGACATGACGATGTTGCTCGTCACTCATGAGATGGGCTTTGCCCACGACTTCGCCGATCGCGTGCTGTTCTTCGATCGCGGCAGGATCGTCGAGGAAGGCAAGCCCGATGAGATTTTCCGCCATCCCAAGCAGGAACGCACGCAGGGCTTCCTGAAGAAGATCATCGCGGCCGGACATCGCGTCTGACCGTCATGCCAGGGCGGCGAAGCCGTCCCGAAAGCCAGAAACGGGTGGCAAGGACGCCATCCGAACCGAGCGAACCAAGAAGAGAAACAAGGAGTTGGGAACGATGAAGAAACTTGGCATCCTGGCTGGCGTCGCCGGTCTCGCCGTAAGCACCATGCTGCTCGCCTCCGGCGCGCGTTCGGCAGACGACGCAAAGCTCGAGCAGCTCAAGCAGCAGGGCTTTGCCCGCGTCGCCATTGCCAACGAGCCGCCCTACACCGCGGTCGCCGCGGACGGCAAGGTCTCGGGCGCTGCACCCGACGTAGCGCGCGAGATCTTCAAGCGCCTCGGCGTCAACGATATCGTCGCCTCCATCTCTGAATACGGCGCCATGATCCCCGGCCTGCAGGCCGGCCGCTTCGACGTCGTCACCGCCGGCCTGTTCATGAAGCCTGAGCGCTGCGCGGCGGTCGCCTATTCCGAGCCGGTGCTGTGCGATGCGGAAGCGATGCTGGTGAAGAAGGGCAACCCGAAGGGTTTCAAGAGCTATGAGGACGTCGCCAAGGACACGTCGGCCACTATCGGCGCGCCGGGCGGCGGCACCGAGGAGAAGCTGGCGCTCAATGCCGGCGTGCCGCGCGACCGCGTCATCGTCGTGCCGGACGGCCAGAGCGGCCTGAAGATGGTGCAGGACGGCCGCATCGATGCCTATTCGCTGCCCGTTCTGTCGATCAACGACCTCATCAAGAAGGCCAATGATCCGAATCTCGAAGTGATCGCGCCGGTGCAGGGCGCGCCGGTCTATTGCGACGGCGCCGCCTTCAAGAAGGGCGACGAGGCGCTGCGCGATGCCTATGACGTCGAGCTCGCCAAGATGAAGAAGTCCGGCGAGTTCGCCAAGATCATAGAGCCCTACGGCTTCTCGGCCAAGGCGGCGATGTCGACGACGCGCGAGAAGCTCTGCGCGGCGAAGTAATCTCCCTTCTTCCCGCTTGCGGCGAGAAGGTCACTCGAAGAGCCGGATGAGGGGCGGCGCGCCAGCATTTCAAGGTCAGCGCTGCCCCTCATCTGCCTGACGGCATCTTCTCCCGTGGGCGGGGACAAGGCTGTCGCAGCCATCTCGAAATAACTGAAAACGTTAGGAAAATTCGAAACTCAATGACCCAGTGGTCCGGCTATCTCGGCCTGATATTGCAGGGAGCGCTTGTCACCATCGAGCTGACGCTGATGGGGTCGGTGCTTGCGCTCGCCATGGCCTTTCTCGCCGGCATGGGACGCGTGTCGCGCTTCTTCATCGTGCGCGCGATCGCCACGACCTACATCGAGTTCTTCCGCGGCACCTCCATCTTCGTGCAGCTGTTCTGGGCCTATTTCGTGCTGCCCTTCGCCGGTCTGTCTCTGACGCCTTTACAAGCCGGCGTGCTGGCGCTGGGGCTCAATGTCGGGGCTTATGCGGCGGAAGTTGTGCGCGGCGCCATCCTGGCGATCGGCCGTGAGCAATATGAGGCCTGCACGGCACTCAATCTCGGCCGCTGGCAAGGCATGCGCCACGTCATCCTGCCGCAGGCGCTGCTCATCATGCTGCCAACCTTCGGCAACAATGCGATCGAGCTGCTCAAGGCGACTTCGGTGGTATCGCTGATCTCGCTTGCCGATCTCACCTTCCAGGCGCAAGTGGTGCGCTCGCAGACGGGCAGCACGCTAATGCCCTTCCTCTCAGTTCTCGTCATCTATTTCGCGCTCGCGCTGATCATCTCCTGGGGCGTGCGCTCGCTGGAGCGCCGCATGGCGCGCGGTCTCGACGGAGTGCGTGTCTGATGGAATGGGCCCACTGATGGAATGGGATTGGAACTTTGTCTGGGAGATCATGCCGACCCTAATCCAGGGGGTGAAGATCACGATCCTGGCGACCGTGCTCGGCTCGATCCTGGCCGGGATCGTCGGCCTGGCGATCGCGCTGGCGCGGCGCTCGCCTAACCGCACGGTGTCGCGCAGCGTCGGCTGGTTCGCCGAATTCATCCGCGGCACGCCGCTTCTGGTGCAGCTCTATTTCATCTTCTACGTGCTGCCCGATATCGGCATCCTGCTGCCGCCCCTGGTGGCGGGCGTCATCGGGCTTGGACTGCACTACGGCACCTACACGGCCGAGGTCTATCGCGCCGGCATCGACAATGTGCCGCGCGGCCAGTGGGAGGCCGCCAAGGCCTGCAATCTTAACGGGCGCCACACCTGGACGCATGTCATCCTGCCGCAGGCGATCCCGCCGATGATCCCGGCCTTGGCCAACTACTTCATCGCCATGTTCAAGGAGACGCCGCTGCTTTCGGCGATCACCGTGCTGGAGCTGATGAACCAAGCCAAGAGCGTCGCCAATACCTATTACCGCTACATCGAGCCGATGACGCTGGTTGGCGCCTTCTTCCTCGTCATCAGCCTCTGCTCCGTCGTGCTGTTGCGCTGGCTGGAGCGTCGTTACGGCAGGATCGAGAGATGAAAGTCATGAAACCATTGCCCGAAATCGAGCTGGCATCGACCCGGCCCGCCCTCGATGCGCGTCCGCTCGAAAAGCGCGTCGGGCTGATTGCTTTGGCCACCGATCATACCAGCGAGGTCGACTTCCGCCGCATGGTGGCGAGCGAGCGGATCGGCGTCTATGTCGCACGCATCCCCTACGCCAATCCGACGACGCCGGACAATCTGCGCAAGATGCAGCCCTCGCTTTCGACGGGCGCGGCACTGATCCTGCCGGACGAGACGCTCGATGCCGTCTGCTATTCCTGCACGTCTGCTTCCGTGGTGATCGGCGACGCCGAAATCGAGCAGGCGATCCAGGCGGCCAAGCCGAATGTTCCCGTGGTCACGCCGCCCATGGCCGGCGTGCGCGGCCTCAACGCTTTCGGCGCGAAGCGGATCAGCATTCTTACCCCTTATACTGTCGAGACCAGCCGGCCGATGGCCGCCTATTTCGCCGCGCATGGCTTCGACATCGAGAGCGTCACCTGCCTCGGCTTCGAGGACGACCGGGAGATGGCTCGTATCAAGCCGAGCGCTCTCGTTGAGCTGGCACGCAAAGTCACCCATGCCCGGGCCGACGCACTGTTCGTGTCGTGCACCGCGCTACGCGCGGCGCTCGCCGTTCCAGGCATGGAGGAGGCAATCGGCCGCCCGGTCGTCACCAGCAACCAGGCGAGCGCCTGGAACTGCCTGCGGCTTTGCGGCGACGACACGGCGCGGCCGCAGTTCGGCCGGCTGATGACGAAGCCATTGGCCCGGTGAGCGGGCATGCCAATGACCAAAACGGAAGTCACGCTTCAGCATATCCGCGCTGCGCGCGAACGCATTGCCGGAAAGGTCGAGCGGACGCCGACTGTGTTGTCGCAAAGCCTCTCGGATCGGGCGGGCCATCCCGTTCACCTCAAGCTGGAACATCACCAGACGACCGGCGCGTTCAAGCTGCGCGGCGCGTCCAACGCGATCGCCGCGTTGAGTCCGCTAGAAAGATTGCGCGGGGTGGTCGCGGCATCGACCGGCAATCACGGCCGCGCGCTCGCCCATGCGGCGAAGCTCAAGGGCATGCGCGCGGTGATCTGCATGTCGAAGCTGGTGCCCGAAAACAAGCTCGATGCAATCCGCCGCCTTGGCGCGGATATTCGCATCGTCGGCAACAGCCAGGACGATGCCCAGCAGGAGGTCGACAGGCTGGTTGCGGAGGAGGGGCTAGTCATGCTGCCGCCCTTCGACCATCCGGACATCGTCGCCGGGCAGGGCACGCTGGGGCTGGAGATCTTGGAGCAGGTTCCGGAAGCAGCAAGTGTGCTGGTGCCGCTCTCCGGCGGCGGCCTGGCGGCCGGCGTTGCCGCGGCGGTCAAGGGGGTGAGCCCGGCCACCAAGGTCGTCGGCGTCTCGATGGCGCGCGGTGCCGCGATGAAGGCGAGTCTCGATGCCGGCCGCCCCGTGCAGGTCGAGGAATTGCCGACGCTTGCGGACTCACTCGGCGGCGGCATCGGCCTCGATAACCGGCTGACCTTTGCCATGTGCCGTGAGCTGCTCGACGACGTCATCCTGCTTTCCGAGGACGAGATCGCCGCCGGCATCCGGCATGCCTATGAGGAAGAGCGCGAGATCGTCGAAGGCGCAGGCGCGGTCGGCATCGGCGCGCTGCTTGCTGGGAAGGTCACTGCGAAAGGACCGGTGGTGGCCATCCTGTCTGGCCGCAACATCGACATGAGCCTGCATCGCCGCATCGTCTGCGGCGACGCTGCACTGACGGAGCGCCCCAGATGAGCCGCATGACCATCCTCACCGAAACAGACCTGCGCAAGGTCGTGACGCTCGATCTGGATGCGGTCGCCTGCGTCGAGAACGCCTTTCGGGCTTTGGCGACAATGCCGGTGGCGATGCCGCCAATCTTGAGGCTCGACATTCACGAGCATCGCGGCGAGGTCGACGTGAAGTCCGCCTACGTGCCCGGCATAGATGGCTTCGCCGTCAAGATAAGCTCCGGCTTCTTCGACAATCCGAAGCTCGGGCTGCCGAGCGGCGGCGGCATGATGGTGCTGCTTTCGGCCAAGACCGGTGTGGTCGAGGCGCTGCTGCTCGACAATGGCTATCTGACCGATGTGCGCACCGCCGCAGCCGGCGCAGTCGCGGCCAAGCATCTGTCGCGCGAAGACTCCAGCATAGCGGCGATCTTCGGCGCCGGTTTGCAGGCCGGCCTGCAATTGGAAGCGCTGCGTCTCGTCAGGCCGATCGCGGAGGCGCGCGTCTGGGCGCGCGATGCGGCCAAGGCCGAGGCGACCGCGGCCCGCTTGCGCGAGAGACTGGGCATCATGGTGCGTGCCGAGCCGGATGCGGCGAGGACGGCAGCGGGCGCCGACATCATCGTCACCACCACGCCTTCGACCGAGCCGCTGATCAAGGCCGGGTTCGTCTCGGCCGGCCAGCACATCACCGCGATGGGCTCGGATGCCGAGCACAAGAACGAGATCGCGCCGGCGATCCTTCGCCTGGCAGATCTCTATGTCGCAGACAGCGCGAAGCAGACGCGGCGCTTGGGCGAGCTTCACCACGCCATCGAGGCAGGGGCGATGGCGGCCGACGCGGAAGTCACCGAGCTCGGCCAGATCATCGCCGGGAAAAAGCACGGACGACGATCGGCCGGTGACATCACCCTCGCCGATCTCACTGGCACCGGCGTGCAGGACACCGCGATCGCCACTTTAGCCCGCGACCGCGCGCGGGCAGCGAAGGCGGGAACGATTTTCGAAAGCTGAATATGGCCGCGAGGCCCAACAAACGAGGACCAACAAAATGCAGCCAAACCTGAAATTCTCGCGAAGCGAATTTGCCGATCGCCTTGCCAAGACGCGGAAAGCCATGGAGGCCAAGCGGGTCGATCTGCTGATCGTCAGCGATCCCTCCAACATGGCCTGGCTGACCGGCTATGACGGCTGGTCCTTCTATGTGCATCAGGCGGTCATCGTGCCGCCTTCGGGCGAGCCGGTCTGGTATGGCCGCGGCCAGGATGCCAACGGCGCCAAGCGCACCGCCTATCTCGCGCATGACAACATCATTGGCTACGCCGATCACTATGTGCAGTCGACCGAGCGGCACCCGATGGACCATCTCGCCAGCGTGCTTGCCGATCGCCGCTGGGACAAGCTGACCATCGGCGTCGAGATGGACAATTATTGGTTCTCGGCGGCTGCCTTCGCCTCGCTGCAGAAGCATCTGCCCAACGCCCGCTTCGTCGACGCCACCGCGCTGGTCAACTGGCAGCGCGCCGTGAAGAGCCCGACCGAGATCGACTATATGCGCAAGGCCGCCCGCATCGTCGAGGCCATGCATCAGCGTATCGTCGACAAGATCGAGGTCGGCATGCGCAAATGCGATCTGGTCGCCGAGATCTATGATGCCGGCACGCGCGGCGTTGAGGGCATCGGCGGCGACTATCCGGCGATCGTGCCGCTCTTGCCATCGGGCGCCGACGCCTCGGCGCCGCATCTCACCTGGGACGACCAGCCGATGAAGGCGGGCGAGGGCACCTTCTTCGAGATCGCCGGCTGCTACAACCGCTACCACTGCCCGCTGTCGCGCACCGTCTTCCTTGGCAAGCCGACGCAAGCCTTCCTCGACGCCGAGAAGGCGACGCTCGAGGGCATGGAGGCGGGCCTTGCCGCCGCCAAGCCGGGCAATGCCTGCGAGGACATCGCCAATGCCTTCTTCGCCGTGCTGAAGAAGTACGGCATCGTCAAGGACAACCGCACCGGCTACTCGATCGGTCTTTCCTATCCGCCGGATTGGGGCGAGCGCACGATGAGCCTGCGCCCCGGCGATCGCACCGAGCTCAAGCCCGGCATGACCTTCCATTTCATGACGGGTCTGTGGCTCGAGACAATGGGACTTGAAATCACCGAATCGATCCTGATCACCGAGACCGGCGTCGAGTGCCTGGCCAATGTGCCGCGCAAGCTGTTCGTCAAGGATTGAGCCCGATGTCAGCTCTGCCTCCATCGCCGATCACGCCGACGGTCGATTTCGAGCGCGACGGTGTCCAGCACGGCTTCCTGCGCCTGCCCTACAGCCGCGACGATTCCGCCTGGGGGTCGGTGATGATTCCGATCTGTGTCGTCCGTAACGGCAAGGGGCAGACGGCGCTGCTCACCGGGGGAAATCACGGCGACGAATATGAAGGCCCGCTGGCGCTCTACGAGCTCGCCCGCACGCTCGACCCGAAGGATGTCACCGGTACCGTCATCATCGTGCCGGCGATGAACTATCCGGCGTTCCGCGCCGGCAGCCGCACCTCGCCGATCGACAAGGGCAACATGAACCGCAGCTTTCCTGGCCGGCCGGACGGTAGCGTGACGGAAAAGATCGCCGACTATTTCCAGCGCGAATTGTTGCCGCGGGCGGACATCGTGTTCGACTTCCACTCCGGCGGAAAGACGCTGGACTTCGTGCCGTTCTGCGCCGCGCATACGCTGCTGGACAAGGAGCAGGAGGAAAAGGCCTTCGCCGCGGTCGAGGCCTTCGCGGCTCCGTTCTCGATGCGCATGACCGAGATCGATACCGTTGGCATGTATGACACCGCGGCCGAGCAGATGGGCAAGGTCTTCGTCACTACCGAGCTCGGCGGTGGCGGCACGGCCCGGGCCGAGACGGTGCGCATCGCTCGCCGTGGCATCCTCAATGTGCTTCGCCATGCCGGCATCGTTGATGGTGCTATCGAGAAAAATCGAACTCAATGGCTCGACATGCCCTCGGGGGACTGCTTTGCGTTTGCCGAGGACGAGGGCATGATCGAGACCATGATCGATCTCGGCGAGAAGGTGGAGGAAGGCCAGGTCGTGGCGCGCATCCATTCGACCGGTCGCACCGGCACCGCGCCCCAGGAGATCAAGGCCAGGATGTCAGGGCTCCTGGCCGCGCGCCATTTCCCCGGCCTGGTCAAGGCCGGCGATTGTGTTGCGGTGCTTGCCGTCGAGGTTGACTGAAGCGCGCCAGGTAGAAGCGACGCCGTAACGCCGCCAAGGCCACCTGCGTTACGGCTCGCATTCAACTGTGGAATAGGTAGGCGGCAATCGAGTCCGGCTTCATCTCGATCGAGAAGCCCGGCGCCGTCGGCGGCATGTAGGCCGCATTCTCAATGACACAGGGCTCGAGGAAATGCTCGTGCAGGTGATCGACATACTCGATCACCCGTCCATCCTTGGTGCCCGACACCGCGATATAGTCGATCATCGACAGATGCTGGACATATTCGCACAGGCCGACGCCGCCGGCATGCGGCCAGACCGGCAAGCCGAACTTGGCGGCGATCAAAAGCACGGCCAGCACCTCGTTCAGGCCGCCCATGCGGCAGGAATCGATCTGCACGACGTCGATCGCGCCGCCGGCGATGAACTGCTTGAACATGATGCGGTTCTGGCACATCTCGCCGGTCGCAACCTTGATCGGCGCCACCGCCTTGCGGATCTTGGCATGGCCGGCGACATCGTCCGGGCTGGTCGGCTCCTCAATGAAGAAGGGCTTGGCGAAGGCAAGATGGCGCAGCCAGTCGATCGCCTGGTCGACCTCCCAGACCTGATTGGCGTCGATCATCAGGTAACGGTCCGGACCGATCACCTCGCGGGCGATCCTGAGGCGGCGGATGTCGTCGGCGCGATCGCGGCCGACCTTCAGCTTGATGTGATTGAACCCCTCGTCGACTGCTTCCTGGCAGAGGCGCCTCAGCTTGTCGTCGGGATAGCCGAGCCAGCCGGCCGATGTGGTATAGCAGGCATAGCCTTCGCGCTCGAGGCTGGCGATGCGCTCGGCCTTGCCGGCCTCGGCCTTCCTCAGGATCTCCAGCGCTTCGGCCGGCGTGATCGCATCGGTGAGATAGCGGAAGTCGACGATGCGCACGATCTCTTCCGGGCTCATCTCGGCGACAAGGCGCCAGACCGGCTTGCCGGCTTCCTTGGCCCAAAGATCCCAGACCGCATTGACAACCGCGCCGACGGCGAGGTGCATGGCGCCCTTGTCCGGGCCGATCCAGCGCAACTGGCTGTCGCCGGTCACGTGATGCCAGAAGCGGCCGGGATCTTGCTTGACCCAGTCCAAGTCGATCCCGACAACAAGATGGCGCAGCGCCTCGATCGCCGCGCAGCAGATCTCGTTGCCGCGGCCGATGGTGAAGGTGAGCCCGTGGCCGCTAAGCCCCTCGCTATCGGTGTCGAGGGTGACATAGGCGGCCGAATAATCGGGGTCCGGATTCATCGCGTCCGACCCGTCGAGGCTCTGCGACGTCGGGAAGCGCAGATCGAAGACGCGAAGATCGGTAATGCGGGTCATGCTCGGTGCCTCATCAGATCGACCAGCCGCCGTCGATATTATAGGCCTGCCCGGTGGTATAGGTGGCGCCGGCGAGATAGACGGCGAGATCGGCGATCTCCTCCGCCGTGCCCAGCCTTCCCATTGGCTGGCGGGAGATGAAGGCAGCACGGGCGGCCTCATAGTCGCCCTGCGCCCGCATGCGGCTTTCGAGCGAGGGGCTCTCCACCGTGCCGGGGCAGATCGCGTTGCAGCGAATGCCTTTGCCGACATAGTCGGCGGCGATCGACTTGGTCAGCCCGATCACGGCCGCCTTGGTCACGCCATAGGCGAAGCGGTTCGGCACGCCTTTCGGGGCGCCGGCGACCGATGCCATGTTGATGATCGAACCACCGCCGCGTTCCAGCATGCCGGGCAGCACGGCGCGGATAGTGCGGCTCATGGCGCGCACATTGAGGTTGAATGCGAAGTCGAGGTCCTCGTCCTTCATCTCCAGGATCGAGCCGGAGTGGACGAAGCCGGCGCAGTTGAAAAGCACATCGATGCGGCCGATTTCGGCGAAGGCGGCCTGCACGGCGTCGTCGTTCAGCACGTCGAGCTTGCGAGTCTTGATGACCGAGGTGTTGCCGAGCTCGGCCAGCGCCGCTTCATTTATGTCGGTGGCGTGGACGATCGCGCCAGCCTTGGCGAAAGCCAACGCGCTAGCCCGGCCGATGCCTTGCGCAGCGGCCGTTACGACCACCACCTTGCCTGTCAGATCAGCCATGTTGTTTTGTCTCCGTCTTCAGCCGAGCCGGGGGCGCCGCTCGACGATATAGATGTGATCGGCGGCCAGCACGACTTCGTCGCGCTGGTTCAAAACCTCGACGCGTTCGATGACGCGCCCGGAGTCCGGCCGCTTCGGATCGTCTTCCTTCGCGGCGATCGTCGTGCGCGTGCGGATCGTGTCGCCGATGAAGACCGGCCTGATGAAGCGCAGCCTGTCATAACCGTAGGAGAAGGCGACCGGGTTGATGACGCTCGCGGTCAGGCCGACGCCGACCGAGAACACCAGCGTGCCATGCGCGATGCGCTGGCCGAAGGGCGTCGTCTTCATGAACTCGGCGTCCATGTGGTGCGGAAAGAAATCGCCGGTGTGGCCGGCATGGACGACAAAGTCGGTCTCGGTGATGGTGCGGCCGCTGGTCAGCCGCGACGAGCCGATCTCGTAGTCGTCGAAATAGGTGACCTGTTCCATGCCGTTCCTTACGGTTTTGCGGTGAGCGGCGTCGCCGGCGCGGCGCTCGAACGATAGGCGGCTTCCACCAGTGCCATGGTGTTCCAGGCATCTTCGACGGAGCTGACCAGCTCTTTGTCTTCCCCGGAGGCGAAGCGCTGCACATTGGCCATGCGCCCGACAAAGGCGTCGGGGAACCATTCGCCGGTGAGCGGCACGCCGACCCAATCGGAGCCGCCTTTAGGGTGGATTTCCAGCACGTCGGGCTCACCGCGCGGATAGTCGAGATTGAGGCCAAGCTTGACGTAGGCGGCGCCCTCGGTGCCGCAGATACGGAACTCGCAGGCCTGATGCCGCCGTCCGAACTTATGATCGTGGTTGATCGAGAGCGCGCAGCGCACCGTGTCGCCATAGTCGAGGATGGCGCTTGTCCGGGTCTGCGCGACCTTGTGATTGGGATGGCCGAGCGTCTTGGCATGCACGCCCCTCGGGTCGCCGAGAAGCTGCCGGATCAGGTCGAGATAGTGGATCGAATGCATGGCGATCTCGACACGCGGCGCCGTAAGCAGGAATTCCCAGAGCTGCCACGGCGTTGCGAGCGCCAGCCAGGCATCGAAGTCGACGACCTCGCCAAGCCAGCCCTTGGCGATCGCGTCCTTCAGCGCCAGCATCATCGGCGCGAAGCGAAGCTGGAAATTCGCCGCAGCCTTGAGCTTCTTGGCGCGACAGATTTCAAGGATCTCGGTTGCCTCGCCAAGGTAGTTGCCCATCGGCTTCTGGATCAATGCGACCGCGTCGTCGGGCAGGGCCTTCAGCACCTCGGCGTGCCGGCCGGGCGGCGTTGCGAGATCGAAGATCGCATCCTTGACGGCAGCCGCTTCGTCCACCGAGCCGAATGCCGTCACGCCCCATTGTTCGGCCAGTTTCCGAGCCTTGGCCTGGTCCGGATCGTAGAGACCCACCACTGGAAAACCAGCCTTGCGATAGGCCGGGAAATGCGCATCGCCAACGATCGAGCCGGCGCCGAAGGTGACGATCGGACGCGGCTTTGCAGGCATCGGCCAGGATTGCGCCAGCGAGGCGGGATCGAAGGCATCAGTCATGGTGGAAGACTTCATCCATCGTCGCCCACCACTCGCCCTCCTGCCTTGTCGGCAAGGGTTCCTGGCATGGCATGCAGACCGACCACCATTCCTGGGTCTTCGGATCGGCGGCCATCTTGGCCATGTCGGCGGCATAGTCGGTGCCGTGATACTCGAAATAGGAGAACAGCAGGTTCTCCGGCCGCTTGAGGTAGATCGAGTAGTTCTTGATGTTGCAGGCGGCGATCATCTCGAGCACGTCCGGCCAGACGGCGGCGTGCAGGCGCACATATTCCTCGACCTTTTCCGGCTTCAGGCCAAGCACCATGCCCATTCGCTGCATACTCAGTTCCTCCGTTCCGTGACGGTGACGCTGAATTCGGCGATGCTCAGGGCCCTGATCGCATCGAAATCCCAGTCGATGCCGAGGCCCGGCTCGTCCGGCGCCAGCGCGTGGCCGTTTTCGATCACCATCTTCTTGCCCGTCAACTCATCCAGCTGCGGAATATATTCCACATATTTGCCGTTCGGCACCGCGCAGGCCAGGCTGACATGCAGTTCCATCAGGAAATGCGGGCAGATCGGCATGTCGAAGGCTTCCGCCATATGCGCCTCCTTCAGCCAGGGCGTGATGCCGCCGATGCGGCCGACATCGACCTGGACGATGCTGCAGCCGCCCTTCTGCATATATTCGCGGAAATGGCGGATCGAATAGAGCGACTCGCCGACGGCGATAGGCGTCGCCGTCGAATTCGATAGCCGCACATGGCCGTCTATGTCGTCGGCCGGCAGCGGTTCCTCCATCCAGGCGAGATCGAGATCGCGCAGCCGCTCGGCGCGCCGGATGGCTTCGTCGACGGTAAAACCCTGGTTGCAGTCGGTCATGATCTCATAGCCGTCGCCGACCGCTTTGCGCACGGCCGACAACCGGGCAAAATCCTCGGCGCCGTGCGGCTTGCCGATCTTGACCTTCGAGCCGGTGAAGCCTTTCGCCTTGGCGGCCAGCGCATCTTCGACAAGCGCGTCAGTCTCGATGTGCAGCCAGCCGCCTTCGGTGGTGTAAAGCGGACAGCGGTCCTTGGCGCCGCCGGCAAGCTTCCAGAGCGGCAGCTTCTGCTTCTTCGCCCGAAGGTCCCAGAGCGCAGTGTCGATGGCGGCGAGCGCGATGGCCGTGATGGCGCCGATGGTGGTGGCGTGCGTGGCGAATTCGAGATCGTGCCAGATGGCCTCGATCCGGTCGGCATCCTCACCGATCAGGCGCGGCGCGAGGTGGTCGGCCAGAAGCCGCATCACCGAAGAGCCGCCGGTGCCGATCGTGTAGCTGTAGCCCATGCCGACCGCCCCGTCGACGTCGGTGATGGTGACGATCGGCGTCTCCTGGCTGACGAAACTCTGGATGGCGTCGGTGCGCTTCACCTTCGGCACCAGATCGACCATTGCAAGCTCGACTTTCTCGATCTTCGCCATCGTCAGGCCCTCAAGGATTTGCCGGTTTCCGCGGAAAAGAGATGCGCCTGCGACAGGTCGAAGCTCATCGCTACACGATCGCCCGCCCGCAATGGCCTCGGGTTCAGCATCCGCGAAACCCAGTCGCGGCGGTCGAATTCGGCGAACACCAGCGTCTCGTTGCCGAGCGGCTCGGTCACCGTCACCGGCAGCTCGATCTCGTGGACGTCAGCGGCATCGCCCGAATGCAGGCCGTGGCCCACGGGGTAGAGGTCGTCGGGACGCAGGCCGAACACTACCTTGTCGCCGGCGTTCACCTTGGCCTTGAAGCGGCCGGGCAGCGGCAGGCTCTGTCCGCCGGAAAAGACGATCTTACCGTCGGCCACGGTCGCCTCCTGCAGGTTCATCGGGGGCGAGCCGATGAAGCCCGCCACGAAGCGTGTCGCCGGTCGCTGGAAGACCTCGTCCGGCGTGCCGACCTGCTCGATGTTGCCGTCGCGCATGATGACGATGCGGTCGGCGAGCGTCATCGCTTCGACCTGGTCGTGAGTGACGTAGATGACGGTGGACTTCACCTTGGCGTGCAGCTTCTTGATCTCGGTACGCATCTGCGTGCGCAGCTTGGCGTCGAGATTGCTGAGCGGCTCGTCGAACAGGAAGACGTCCGGATCGCGCACGATGGCGCGGCCCATGGCGACGCGCTGGCGTTGGCCGCCGGAAAGCTGGGAGGGGCGGCGCTCGAGCAGCGCGTCGAGGCCGAGAATGGCCGAGGCCTCGGCGACGCGACGGTCCATCTCTTCCTTGGGCGCGCCGGCGATCTTCAGCGAGAAGCCGAGATTTTCGCGGACCGTCATGTGCGGATAAAGCGCGTAGGATTGGAACACCATCGAGATGTTGCGCGAACGCGGCGGCAGATCGTTGACGATGCGGTCGCCGATCTCGATCGTGCCGCCGGAGATGTCTTCCAGCCCGGCGATCATGCGCAGCGTGGTCGACTTGCCGCAGCCGGACGGCCCGACCAGCGCGATGAATTCGCGGTCGGCGACATCGAGGTCGATGCCGTGCACGATCTCCATGTTGCCGTAACGCTTGGTCAGTTTCTTGAGCGAGACAATCGCCATCGGATCAACCTTTCACCGCGCCGGAAGTCAGGCCGCCGACGAGGTGTTTCTGGACGATGAAGGTAAGGAGCAGCGCCGGGATGATCATCACCACGGCCAGCGCGCACATGCCGCGCCAGTCAATGGTGAATTCGGCGGTGTAGTCGAGCAGCCCGACGGGGAGCGTCTTGGAATTGATAGAGCGAGTCAGTTGCGAGGCGAGCGCGAATTCGTTCCAGGAGGTAAGGAAGGCGAAGATGCCGGCCGACGCGATGCCTGGCCCGGCGAGTGGAAACTCGACCTGCCAGAAGGCCTGCCAGCGCGTGCAGCCGTCGATTTGCGCGGCCTCGGCGAGATCCTTCGGCACTTGGCGGAAGAAGCCGTCGATCAGCCAGATGGTGAACGGCACATTGAGCGCGACATAGGCGAGGATCAGGCCGAAATGCGTGTCGATGATGTCGAGCCGCGCATAGACGAAAAACAGCGGCAGCGACAGCGCGATGCCGGGCACGGTGCGGGTCAGCATCAGGCCGAGGAACATCGCCGACTTGCCGCGGAAACGGTAGCGCGCGAAAGCGTAGCCACCGGCCATGCCGATGGCGATGGCAATGACGGTCGAGGTCACCGAGATGATCAGGGAATTGCGGAAATAGTCGAAGACGGGGATGCCGCCCTTGCCGACACCGCTGAACATGGCGACGTAGGCATCGAGCGAGACCTGCTGCGGGATCCAGACCGGCGGCTTGGCCAGGATCTCGACCGTCGGCCGCAGCGAGGACAGCACGATCCAGATGCCGGGCAGACAGATCAAAAGCATGGCGAGGAACAGGCCGACGCGGTGGGCGACGGCGCCGGCGCGGCGCTTCAGGCGGGCGGATGCGTTGGCGTCCATCCTCACCACTCCGCGCCGATCTGGGTCCGTGCCGCGGCGAGCTTCTTAAAGAAATAGACGGTGAAGACGATCGACAGCAGGATCGAAAAATAGGCCATCGCATTGGCCACGCCCATGCGCGCGTCACTGTAGGCGGTGCGCGCGACCAGCGTCCACAACAGTTCCGTGCGGCCGGCTGGGCCGCCATCGGTCATGATCTTGACGATGTCGTAGGCGCGCGCAACGTCGAGCGAGCGGATGGTCATGGCGATATAGGCGAAGGGCATGATGAAGGGCCAGGTCACATAGCGGAAGGTTTGCCACGGCGTGCAGCCGTCGACGCGCGCCGCTTCGACCGGCTCCTTCGGCATGGCGAGCAGGCCGGCGAGGATCAGGATCGCGAAGATCGAGGTCGACGACCAGATCTCCGCGACTGAAATGGCGATGAAGGCGAGATGGCCTTCGATCAGCCAGGGAATGGCGTCCCGCGTGATGCCTAGCGACTGCAGCGCGTTGTTCACCAAGCCGATATTGTCGTTGAACATGAACTTGAACTGGAAGCCGACCAGGATCGGCGAAAACATCATTGGGAACATCATGATGGTACGCAGCAACCGCTGGCCGCGGCTAGCCTTCTCGACCAGCAGCGCGAGGCCGAGACCGAGCAGCATTTCGAGATTGAGCGCGATGGTGAGCAGGAGCACGGTGCGGCCGAAGGCCCACCAGAAATTCGCGTCGGACAGAATGTTGCGATAGTTGCGCAGGCCGATGAAGGTGAAGAAGGTTTCCGGCCGTGTCAGCCTGAACGGCGTGAAGCTTGAATAGAATGACAGGCAGAGCGGCACGACCACCACGGCCGCCAGAACGAGCACGGCCGGCAGCAGAAGAAGCGTTGGCGCGGAAAGCCGCTTGGCCGTCATGCAAAGTCCCAAAATTGTTTGCACGGCCGGCGATGGGGCGGCCGCCTCGGTCAAAGCGGCGCCGGTCGCGAAGACCGACGCCGCTGGGAGGATAGTCCCTTAGAGCTTGCCGGCGTCCTCGAGGATCTGCGT
>NZ_RZST01000439.1:0-4116 GCF_003997575.1 Mesorhizobium sp. M1A.F.Ca.IN.022.07.1.1 | reverse complement strand
ATCCCGGGGCGCCGGTCGTCGCGGGCGCTTATGGTCCGTTCGTTTGCAGTTACACAGGTGCCACGGGATCTTGCACCAACAATGGCGGGTTCAACGCCGCTGCATTCAGCCGGGTATTCCGCGGCGATACGGCCAATACCAGCAACGATGCATGCCCGGCCCTTACCGCGGGCCAGAGACCCGGGATGTGCCACTTCTTCCCAGGCCTGCTGCGCAGCAACGTGGTCGTCACCTACACGGCAACCGGGCTCGGTTACCAGACTCGCCTCGGTGGTCCCGTGCCGACCATCACGGTCAGCCTTCAGAACAGGACCTTCCAGTTCTTCTTCCTCCAAGGGCTGATGGGGTTCGCCAACATCAACATGCCTTCCATGCTGAGTACCGTAACGGGTGAAGATTTAAAGAGTACATGGCCATGAACGCCATCGACACCAGAGTGCTGCCGACGAAACGCAAGCAGGTCGCCCTGTTTTCGTCCGATCCGAATTTCAGGCACGACGTGACCACGCGGCTCGACGCGCTGGCTATCTATGACGTCAGGGTTTCGGAGGCGGTCGAGTTCCTCAAGGGGCCGCCGGCCGATGCGCGGCCGGGCATCATCATCCTCGATCTCGGCGACGGCGAGCTGCTCGGCAACAATGCCCTTGTCGAGGCGCGCTCGGCCTGGGCTTCAGTACCGCTGATCGCGGTCTCGGGCGAGTTGACGTCGGAGCAGACGCGGGTGCTGGTGCGCATGAATGCGTCGGACTGGCTGCACAAGCCGCTCGACCCCAAGGAGCTGCTCAACGCCGTCACCTTCCACGACACCGGCAACCAGGGCACGAAGAGCCGGATCGTCACCTTCATTGCCGCCAGCGGCGGCGCCGGCGCGACCACGCTGGCGATCTCGGCGGCCGAGCATCTCGCCTCGAAATCGGCCGAGCGGGCGGCCTCGACCTGCCTCGTCGACCTCGACTTCCAGAGCGCCAATTGCGGCGCCTATCTCAACCAGTTCAACCAGTTCGACCTTGCCGGCATCATCGGCCAGCCGGAGCGACTCGATGTCGAGCTGATGGATGTCATCAAGCTGTCGCGGCCGTCCGGCCTCACGCTCTATTCCTTCGAGCGGCCGCAATTGCCGTTCGAGCCGCGCGGCGCGGATTTCGTCTTCCGGCTGCTCGACCTCGTCGCATATCGCTTCGACGACATCGTCATCGACTTGCCCAACATCGAGACGCCGTGGCACGAGTCGGTGCTGCGCACCAGCGACGAGATCTTCATCGTCTTCGAGCTCAACGTCGCCTCGCTCAGGCAGGGCAAGCGGCTCTACAAGAAGATCCGCGAATTGCGCGGCAACGGCGTCTCGATCACCTTGGTCGCGAACAAGCACAAGCGCAAATGGTTCGGCAACCACTTCTCGCGCAGCGAGCTGGAGAAGATCTTCAAGGCGCCGCACATCAAGTCGCTGGTGCTCGACAACGCGTTGCTCGCCGATGCGCTGAACCGCGCCATCCTGCCCTCCGAGGTGGACAGCCGGGCCCGCTTCAACAAGGACCTGAAGCGCATGTTCAAGGAGCGGCTGGACAATGCCCAGCGCTAGCCCGAAGCGGCGGATAGCGACAGGCCTCGCCGTCGCCTGCCTGATCGGAATCGCGCTGGCGGTGCCTTGCGATTTCGCTCAAGCCGGGTCGGGACTGCCGCCGCTTCCCGCCATGGGTCCCAGCCTGCGCAAGACGGTCGCCTTCCAGACCGGCGAGCAACCGGGAACGATCATCATCCGCAAAAACGAGAAGGCGCTCTATCTGGTCACGAACAAGAGCCAGGCGCTGCGCTACCAGATCAGCGTCGGCCGCGACGGCTTCGGCTGGACCGGCACCGTCAAGGTCGCCGCCAAGACCGAATGGCCGGAATGGCGCCCGCCCAAAGAAATGCGCGTCCGCCAGCCGGAGCTACCAGCGATGGTGCCCGCCGGCCCCTACAATCCGCTCGGCGCCAGGGCGCTCTATCTGTCGCGCGACGGGCGCGACACGCTCTATCGCATCCATGGCACCAACGATCCCAAAGGTGTCGGCTTCGACGGCACGTCCGGATGTTTTCGGCTGACGAACACGGATGTGATAGATCTCCTCAAGCGCGTCGCGGTGGGCGCAAAGGTGGTGGTGGAATGACGATGATCAGCGAGGCGGATATTCCGGCAATCGAACTCAGCGAACAGGAAAAGGCGCCGGGGAGGCCGAGCCGGGCGAGAACCATCGGCGTGGTCGCGGCCGGCGCGGTCCTCGTCACCGCCATCAACGTCACCGCCGCCTTCTATCTCTATCGCGGCGTCAACGACCTTCGGGCATTGGAGGCGCGGCTGGACCAGCTCGGCCAGTTCGAGCAGCGGATCGGCGCCCGCATCGATACCGTCAACAACGGCTTCCAGAGCCGGTTCGAGACGCTGGACCGGCAGCTGCAGGCGAGTTTCGGCCAGATGAACGGCAATATTGCCCGGCTGGAGCAGGGCCAGCCCGTCGCCGCCGACGCCGAGCCGCCGCGCTCGCCAGAGCCTAGTTTCGCCAACACGACCGTGGCCGAGGCCTCGGCAGGTGAAAACCCGTCCGTCGGCGCGCCGGCATTCAAGGGCAAGGCCGCGCCGCCCGGACCCAATCCGTCCTATCAGCGCATCCAGCAGGCCGACGGTAAAGTCTACTACAAGAAGATCAACTGACGCGGCATCGGGCGCTAGCGGAAGGCATTCCGATCAGCGGGGTCTACAGATCACGCTGCAGCGCCAGGATGCGGAGGGCGCGGGCTTCGGCGCGCAGCCTCGCCTCGCGCAGGAAGGCGACATGGCAATAGGCGCAGGCCGCAAGGCCAAGGCACAGCACCATGCAGTTTTTCAAGCTGAAGTCGATCGCCAGAGAGAATTGAAAGCCGCGCGGCGCCGTGAAGGTGGCGATCGTGCTCGCCGTTTCCGAATGGCTGCCGGCCGCTATCATCAGACCGGTGAACATCAGCGCGGCATGGTTGGCGAGGAAGAAGCCGGCCGATCTTTTCGCATGGCAAGCCATCCAGCAGACGCCTGACGCAACTATGATGACGGCGGCATCGATGGCCATCGAGCCGCCGAGATAGAAGTCCACCTGCTGCCAGAACATCGTCGAGAAGGGGCGCAGCTCGAGCCAGATGCGCCACATGGTCGGGCTGGCCGAATAGGTTCCGAGCAGAAACGTCGCCGTCCGTTCCGCCGCCAGCAGGAACAGCATGAGAGCCGGGAAGGCAAAGAGCAGTGTCGGCTTGCGCGTCATGTCATCCCCTCGACATCCGATGCTCGATTGTAGGCCGCATTGGTTGCGCGAGACTTAACGCAAAGCCTTGCTTTTCAAGCGATGTCATCGGCGCCTAATGTATGATCCGGTGAAACGACGAGGCGCGCTTTGGGCGAGGCGAAATCGACCGGCCGGCTTGCCACGACGCTCGGCAGCCTCGGGCTGGTCGCCGGCGCGCTGCTGGTCGCCGCGTCGAGGCACTGGTTGCCGCCGGACCTCCCCTCCCCGCCTGCCCAGGTCGCGAGCGAGGCCCGACCTGCCTCGCGCATCGCCGTCCACGACACGCGGCCAGGCCAGCCGACGCGCAGGATAGCCGAGCACCTCATCGCGCCGCCGCCGCTCGACGTGGCGAGGATCGAGCGCATCGAGCCCCGCCCTCCGCTCGGCGAGCTCGGCCTCGCCGTGCCGCCGAAGACGTCGATGCCGCAGGACTGGCATGAGACGCTGCTCTATCGCCCGATCGCCACCTCGTCGGCGATCTTCGAGGCCATGGGGCGCAGGGTGATCGTCAGCGGGACCATCGAGGTCGATCCCGCCAAAACCTGCGCGTTCGGCGACGTCATCTGGCCCTGCGGGCAGCGCGCCCGCGCCGCCTTCAATGCCTGGCTGCGCGGCCGGGCGCTCAAATGCGTCCTGCCGCCCGATGCCGACCGTTTTGCCATCGCCGCGCCGTGCATGCTCGGCAAACAGGATGTCGGCGCCTGGCTGGTTGCCAATGGCTGGGCGATGGCGTCCCCCTCGGGCATCTACGGCAAAGCCGAATTCGTCGCCAGGGCTGCCGAGATGGGCGTCTTCGGCCCGCCGCAATAGGGCATACCCGGAAACT
>NZ_RZST01000438.1:0-4137 GCF_003997575.1 Mesorhizobium sp. M1A.F.Ca.IN.022.07.1.1 | reverse complement strand
TCAGATTTCCGGCTGCCTCGCCGGCCTGCCGGACGATCCGCAATCTACGCTCTATGCGGAGATATTTCGCTTGCCCGCTCGGCACAGCATGACGGTGACCAACAATCAGGTCGTGCTGAGCCGCTACTGGGAGATTGAGCCCTCACAAAGGCCGCAGCGTTCGGATGCGGCGGACGAGTTCCTGCATCTTTTCGCGCGATCGGTTGAAAACCGGATGCGGGGCACTCCGTCCGTCGGTGCCATGCTGAGTGGTGGGCTCGATTCGTCCTCGATCGCCTGCATGGCCGGACTTCAAGCTGCGGCGACGCAGAAGCCGAAGCTTAAAACTTTCTCGCTGGTGTTCGAGAGGGGGTCTTCGATGGACGAGCGGCCCTTCATCGATGCAGTGCTGGAGCAATATGGGCTCGACGGCACGCTGATCGCGGTCGGCGACTATGCGCCCTTCGCCGAGTTTGATCGCATTCTGGAGGAACAGGAAGGGACCTTCCTGGCGCCCGGTCTGTCCTTGACCCGCAGCGTCTATCGCACCGCGAGCGCTAAGGGCGTCACAGTGCTTCTCGACGGCCACGGCGGTGACGAGGTCGTGTCGCAAGGTCATGGGTATCTGCATGAGCTCGCCCATCGCGGCAGGTGGCTGGAGCTGTGGCGCGAGCTGCACAGTGCCGCCAACACCTATGGCGACGGGATGCTGCCTCTGTACTTCAAGTTCCTCGCCGCCTACGGGCCGGCCTGGCGGATTGCCAGGATGAGGGCGAAGGCCAGGCGCCTTCTCGGAAAACTGCGGCGCAGACCCTCCCATGCACCGCGCGTGGCCTGGGCAGGACTGGTCAATCCGGGGCTTGCCAGGCGTACCGATCTCGCCGAACGTTTCCATCGCGCGGCCTTTATGCCCGCCAATGTCAGCACCAGCGAAGCGCTCACCCATCGCTGGCTTTTGTCCACCGGGCTGGTGCCCCATGCTTTCGAGGTTCTCGACAAGGCCGCCGCCAATTTCGGCATCGAGCCGCGCTATCCGTTCTGGGACAAGCCGCTGGTCGAATTCTGCCTGGCACTGCCGGGCGAGGAAAAGCTGCGCAACGGCTTCGGCCGCCATGTGCTGCGCCGGGCTATGGAAGGCGTGCTGCCGCCGGCGGTGCAGTGGCGGCGCGACAAGATCGATTTCACCGCCAGCCTGGTCAAAGGCATGATCGTCAACCATCGCGATCTCCTGGACCGGCTGCTGGTGTCGGACAACGACTTGATCGCCCCCTATGTCAATCTGCCCGAGGTGAACGCGGTCTATGCGCGCATGCTGCAGCGGCCCGAGCAGGCGACGCTGCCCGACGTCCAGCATATCTGGCGTTCGGCCTCACTGTCGCTATGGCTGCGGCAGGTCCAACAGCATGGAAGCCCTGCATGAACTCTCCAGCCGCTTCTCTTGCCGCGAGGCCCGGCTCCACCATCGAAGCGGCCCCTCGAAACGGGCGTGTTCGTCGGTTTTACAAGGCGTACGGCCTGACGATCGGGTCGGAGGTGGCTTTGCCGGAACTGGAACCGACCGCGCCGGCAACCCCGGACATCGAGATCGCTGTTGGGCCGATCGATTTTCCGGAGGCTGCATTGGCGAACGCCGCGGCCTTTCGCTTCGAGCCGACACGCCAATACCTGTCCTGGCAAGCCGTTGGCACTTTCCTGATCAGCGATGCCTCCCGGATCGATGTCGATCCGGCGCCGGGCGTCGATGATCCGCTGCTTGCCTTTCCGCTTCTCGGTCCGGTGCTGGCGCTCACGCTGCATCAGCGCGGTCTGCTCGTCCTGCACGCCAGCGCGATCGCCGTTGGCGGGCAAAGCGTGATCTTCATGGGCGACAAGGGTGCCGGCAAGTCGACCACGGCGGGCGCGATGATCCGCGCCGGTCACCTTCTGCTTACCGACGATGTCGTGGCGCTGGACCTGTCCGCCCCCTCACGGCCGATGATCCTGCCCGGCTTTCCGCAGCTCAAGCTTGCAGCGGATGCCGCGAACGCCATCAGGATCGGCCGAGCGGAGGTGCGGCCGCAGGTGCATCCGCAGATCGAGAAGGCGCAGCATCGCTTGCAGGAAGGGTTCTCCGGCGAAGCCGTGCCGGCGGCCCGGATCTATGTGCTGGAGCGCGACGGGCAGGCGGCGATCACGCCGCTAAAGGGCGCCGCCGCGCTGCCGGCGATCATCAAGTTCTCCTATGTCACGCGGTTCGGCCGGCAGGCGCTGGTCGGCGATTTCGCGTCCACCCATCTCCAGCACTGCGCGCAGCTTGCCGGCCGGATCGGCGTCAGCCGGCTCGAAGTGCCGGCAGGCCTGGAGCGGATCGATGATGCCGTCGCCCTGATCGAGCGCGATCTGGCCCGGGCAAGGTGAGCAGCGGCATGGGCTGGTTCTCGAAACTTCGCCTGACACTTTTGCGGGACGTGGCCGGCTTCGGTGGTGTCATGGCGCATATCGGCGGACAGCGCACGCTGACGGCGCTTGCCTTCCTGGTCCTCGGGAGTCTGACCGAGGGCCTTTCGATCCTGCTTTTGATCCCGCTCTTGCATCTGATCGGCAGTGCCGACCAGGATTTCGCCGTGCGCGTACCGGGCGCCTTGCGCTGGCTGGTGCCGGGCGGGAAGCTCTCGCTGGCGACGGTGCTCTGCCTGCTCGTCGCTCTGGTGGCGCTGCAGGCTATGTTCAACCGCTTCAAGTCGCTCTACATGGCGCGGCTGCTCTACGACTTCGTCAACCGGGTGCGCATGAACCTGTTCGAGAGCATCGGCAAGGCGCGCTGGGGTGTCTTCACCCGCATGCGCAGCTCCGATCTCGACCACGCGCTGACCGGCGACATCGACCGCGTTCAGGCGGCAGCCTTCTCGCTGCTGATGCTCGCCCAGACGGCGCTGCTGCTTGCCGGCTATCTCGTGGTGTCGGTGTTCATCTCGCCGGTGATGACGTGCTTCGCGATCCTGATCGGCGTGCTCTTGTTCATCGCGCTGCAGCCCTTTCGCGCGCGCGCCACCGCCTACGGTCGCGTGCTGACCGGCAGCCGCCAGGACCAATACCGCACGGTGTCGGAGTTCCTCGGCGGCATCAAGGTGGCCAAGAGCCTGAATGTCGAGACGAGCTATTTCGCGCAGCTCCGCGCGACGCTGGACAAGATGAAGGCGGACAATGTCGCCTATGTCCGCAACAGCACCATCGGCACCGCGCTGTTCCAGGTCGCGAGCGTGATCGGGCTCAGCCTGTTCATCTACATCGCGCTGGTTCGCTTCCATCTCTCCCTTGCGGAAATCGTCGTGCTGCTCCTGGTCTTCATGCGGGTCGCGCCCCGCTTCATGGACATGCAGGTGCAGGCGCAGCAGATGCTGATCAACCTGCCGGCCTACACCGCCATGCAGGCCCTGCAGGCGCGCTTCGATGCCGAGCGCGAGATGGAGCCCGGCGATGCCGCGCCGAACGCAAGGCTGTCGCTCGACAGGGGCCTCGATATCCGCGACGTCTCGTTCGCCTATGGCGACGGCGATGGAAGGCCGGTGGTGAGCGGCATTAGCTTCGGCCTTCCCGCTGGCGAGGTGACGGCGCTGATCGGCCCGTCCGGTTCGGGCAAGAGCACGATCGCCGACATGCTGCTTGGGCTGCTCGAGCCGAGCCAAGGCGGGATCCTGGCGGACGGTGTCGAGATCACCGCGCAAAACCGCAGGGCCTGGCGCGGCCAGGTGGCCTATGTGCCGCAGGACGTGTTTCTGCTGCACGACACCATCGGCGCCAATCTGCGCCTGGCGGCGCCGCAGGCCGGCGACGAGGAGCTGTGGGCGGCGCTGCGCAAGGCTCATGCGGCCCACTTCGTCGAGCAGCTCGACCGGAGGCTCGAAACGGTGGTGGGCGATCGCGGCGTCAGGCTTTCCGGCGGCGAACGCCAGCGCATCGCGCTGGCACGGGCGCTGCTGCGCGAACCCTCGCTGCTTATCCTCGACGAGGCGACGAGCGCGCTCGACTGGCAGAATCAGTCGCTGATCGCTCAATCGATCGAGGAATTGCGCGGCAAGATGACTATCCTCACCATCGCGCATCGGCCGTCGATGATCGCCTTTGCCGACTGGGTCGTGGCCATCGAGGGCGGCCGCATCGTCGAGGTCGGGCAATATC
>NZ_RZST01000437.1:0-4140 GCF_003997575.1 Mesorhizobium sp. M1A.F.Ca.IN.022.07.1.1 | reverse complement strand
TTCCTGCGCTCGTCGTCGTCGGCGCCGTGATCGTCTTCCCCTGGGCCTTCACGCTGTGGATGAGCGTCAACAGCTGGACGCTCGGCCAGTCGCGAAGCTTTGCCGGGATGGAAAATTATCTGCGCTTGGCGAGCGATCCGCGGTTTTGGGAATCGCTCTGGCATACCTTGATCTATACTTTCCTGTCGGTGGTCGCGCCGATGTTTTTCGGTACCGTTGCCGCGCTCATCTTCGACGCCAGGTTTGCCTTGCGCGGCCTGCTGCGCGGCGTCTTCGTGATGCCGATGATGGCCACGCCCGTCGCCGTGGCATTGGTCTGGACCATGATGTTCCATCCGCAGCTCGGCGTGCTCAACTATCTCTTGTCGCTGGTCGGCATTCCGGCGCAGGAGTGGATATTCAACGCCAACACCGTAATTCCTTCGCTGGTCGCGGTGGAGACCTGGCAGTGGACGCCGCTGGTGATGCTGATCGTGCTGGGTGGGCTGGCGTCAGTGCCGCGCGAGCCGTTCGAAAGCGCCGAGATCGACGGCGCCAATGCCTGGCAGCAGTTCCGCTACCTCACCTTGCCGATGATCGCGCCGTTTCTGATGATCGCGGTCATCATCCGCACGATCGATGCGCTCAAGAGCTTCGATATCATCTACGCGATGACCCAAGGTGGGCCGGGCACGGCATCGGAAACAATCAACATCTATCTCTACAACACCGCCTTCTCCTATTACGACATGGGCTACGGCTCGGCCATGGCGGTGGTGTTCTTCATCGTCATCGTGGCCCTGTCCTTCATCCTCCTGATGCTGCGCCAGCGCTCGCAATGGGTCGACACGGAGGGCAAATAGGTGAGCTCGCGGCTGCTCAACAAGATAGGCCTGTTCTTCGCGGCGCTGGTGCTGGTCTCGCCGGCGATCCTGTTCTTCCTCTGGATGATCTCGCTGTCGCTGAAGTTCGAGATCGACAACGGCGCCTATCCGCCGATCCTGATCCCGGAGCGCTTCGCCTGGTCGAACTACGCAAAGGTGTTCGAGGAGAACAATTTCCTGCTCTATCTGTGGAACTCGGTGCTGGTGACCGGCACGGCGACGCTGCTGGCGCTGCTGATCGGCGTGCCGGCCGGCTATGGCATCGCCAGGCTCAAGGCGGAACGCTCGGCGATCGTCATCATGATCGCCCGCATGACGCCCGGGCTTTCCTATCTCATCCCGCTGTTCCTCCTGTTTCAGTGGCTGGGCATCCTCGGCACGCTCTGGCCGCAGATCATCATCCATCTGGTGGTGACGGTGCCGATCGTGGTCTGGGTGATGATCGGCTATTTCGAGACGACGCCGATGGAATTGGAGGAGGCCGCCAACATCGACGGCGCCAGTTCGTGGCAGGTGTTTCGCCTGGTCGCGCTGCCGATCGCCAAGCCCGGCATCGTCGTCGCCTTCATCCTGTCGATCATCTTCTCGTGGAACAACTTCGTCTTCGGCGTCGTGCTCGCCAGCCGCGAGACGCGGACACTGCCGGTCGCGGTCTACAACATGTTGTCCTACGAGCAGGTGAGCTGGGGGCCGCTCGCCGCCGCCGCGCTGGTGGTGACGCTGCCGGTGCTGGTGCTGACCATGTTCGCGCAACGGCAGATCGTCGCCGGGCTGACCGCCGGCGCGGTCAAGGGTGGCTGAGCGCCTGATCCGCCCTCATTCTTTTGGAGATACGCAATGGCATCGGTAAGCATCAACAACGTGCAGAAGGCTTTCGGAGCCACTCGGATCATCCACGACGTCAGCGTCGATATCGCCGATGGCGAGTTCGTCATCCTGGTCGGACCGTCGGGCTGCGGAAAGTCGACGCTGCTGCGCATGATCGCGGGGCTGGAAACGATCTCGGCCGGAAAGATCGCAATCGGCGAGCGCACCGTGAACAACCTCAGGGCACGGGACCGCAACATCGCGATGGTGTTCCAGAACTACGCGCTCTACCCGCACATGACGGTGGCGGACAATATGGGCTTCGCGCTCAAGATCAAGAAAGCCGATCCGGCCGATACCGCGAGCCGGGTGAAGCGGGCAGCCGGCATTCTCGGCCTGGAAAAGCTGCTCGACCGCTATCCGCGCCAGCTTTCCGGCGGCCAGCGCCAGCGCGTCGCCATGGGCCGCGCCATCGTGCGCGACCCGCAGGTGTTTCTGTTCGACGAGCCGCTCTCCAATCTCGACGCCAAATTGCGCGTGCAGATGCGCGGCGAGATCAAGGCACTGCATCAGCGGCTCGGCACCACCACCGTCTATGTCACGCACGACCAGATCGAGGCGATGACCATGGCCGACAAGATCGTCGTGCTGCACGACGGTCTGGTCGAGCAAATCGGCGCGCCGCTCGATCTCTACGACCGGCCGGCCAATCTGTTCGTTGCCGGCTTCATCGGCTCGCCGGCCATGAACTTCATCCACGGCCACATCGAGGAGGGCATCTTCCGCAGTGCCGGTGGGCTGACGTTGCCGCTACCGCAAGGCATCCGGCCGAGCGAAGCCGCGGGAAGGGAACTGGTCTACGGCATTCGTCCCGAGCATATCCGGGCGACCGGCCAGGGTCTCTCCGGCACAGTCACGCTCATGGAGGCGACCGGCTCGGAAATCTTCGCCACGGTCGACTGCGGCGGAGAGGTGATCTCCTGCCTTTTCCGCGAGCGGCTAGCGCTGAAGCAAGGCGAGAGCGTGCGGATCGAGATCGACCGCGCCTCGGCGCATCTGTTCGACGCCAAAACCGGCCGGCGCATCTGATTGCCCTGCCCGCGCTCTCACCGCGGCGGCCAGGGAGTGCTTGAGATTCGAGCGAACGGAAAGCAACGGGAGCCCAGTTGCAAGAAAATGCAACATGGGAGCATTGCAAAAGTCAGCCAACCCTTTGATTTAGTTGGTGATCCCGACAGGAATCGAACCTGTGACCTACAGATTAGGAATCTGCCGCTCTATCCTACTGAGCTACGGGACCACGCGGCCCGACACATAAACGCTTCGGGCCGGTTCGCCAAGAGGCGTTACCGGCCGATCGGCGGCAATCGGCCGGGAAGGTCGCCTCCGTGCAAAGCGGTCAGGCGGCCAGCGCCGTCTCCGCCAACCTCACCCAATAGCTCATGCCGTGCGGGATGACCTCGTCGTTGAAGTCATAGGCCGGATGGTGAAGGCCGGCGGTGTCGCCGTTGCCGATGAAGATGAAGGCGCCGGGGCGCGCTTCCAGCATGTAGGAAAAATCCTCACCGCCCATCACCGGCTGGATGGCGCGGTGGACATTCGCGTCGCCGGCGACGCCGGCGGCAATATCGCTGGCGAAGGCCGTCTCTTCCGGATGGTTGAAAGTGACGGGATAGTTGGGGTCGTAGTCGACCTCGATCGTCGCGCCGAAGGCTGATGCCAGGCCAGCGCAAATGGCGCGGATTTTCTCTTCCGCTTTCCTGGCCACTTCCTTTTTCAGCGTGCGCACCGTGCCCGCGATCTCGGCTTTTTCCGGTATGACGTTGTAGGCATCGCCGGCATGGAATTTGGTCACCGACACGACGACGGCCTCGACCGGATCGGTGCTGCGTGAAGCAATGGTTTGCAAAGCGCTCACCAAGTGGCTGGTAATGACGATCGGGTCGATCGTGGCATGCGGCATCGCCGCATGGCCGCCATGCCCCTTGACGGTGATGGTGAATTCGGCGGTCGCCGCCATGATCGGGCCGGGCTTGATGGCGAACTCGCCGACGGGAAGGCCGGGCATGTTATGCATGCCGAACACCTTCGAGATGCCGAAGCGGTCCATCATGCCGTCCTTGACCATTTCGTTGCCGCCGCCGCCGCCTTCCTCGGCGGGCTGGAAGATCACCGCCACGGAGCCGACGAAATTGCGCGTTTCGGCGAGGTATTTGGCTGCGCCGAGCAGCATGGCGGTGTGGCCGTCATGGCCGCAGGCATGCATTTTGCCGGGAACGCTCGACGCGTAAGGCTTGCCGGTGATCTCGTTGATCGGCAAAGCGTCCATGTCGGCGCGCAGGCCGATGGCCGGACCCTCGCCCTTACGGCCGCGGATGATGCCGACGACGCCGGTTTTGCCGAGGCCGGTCACAACCTCGTCGCAACCGAAAGCCTGCAGCTTGTCGGTGACGAAGGCGGCGGTCTGGAA
>NZ_RZST01000436.1:0-4166 GCF_003997575.1 Mesorhizobium sp. M1A.F.Ca.IN.022.07.1.1 | reverse complement strand
CTCCTGGGTATCGGCCATCTTGCGCGCGCCAGCCGCATTGCGGCGGCTCTGGTCGATGACGGGTTTGACGTAACCGTAGTGACGGGCGGCGCGCCGATCGCGGGGTTTCCAGGATCGGGCGTCAAATCTGTATCTCTGCCTCCCGTCACCTCCGGCGATGAAGGATTTTCCGGACTTGTCGACCTGCAGGGCAAACCCATCGACGATGCTTTCAAGAAATGGCGTTCGGAGATGCTGTTGCAGGCCTATCGGGATTGCGGGCCCGATATCGTCATTGTCGAGGCGTTTCCATTTGGACGCCGGCAGATGCGTTTCGAACTCCTGCCGCTGATCGAGGCCATCGAGGCGACATCACCCAGACCGCTGCTGGCGACGTCCGTCCGTGATATCCTTCAGGAGCGCGTCAAGCCGGGCCGAAACGAGGAAACGGTCGATCTCATCAACACGCATTTCGACCTTGTCATGGTCCACGGCGATCCGGCTTTCGCAACCATCGACAAGACCTTTCCACTGGCTGGGGCGATCAGGGCCAAGGTTGCCTACACTGGGCTCGTTGCCGCGCCGCCACCGCCCGCGGTCTCCGAGCGCTTCGACGTTCTGGTGTCGGTTGGCGGCGGGGCTGCCGGAAAGAGCCTCGTCAGTGCCACTGTTGCAGCGGCGCGGAATGCCAACAGCGCTTGGAAATGGTGTTTGATCACCGGTCCCAACCTGCCGAAAGGCGATTTCGACGCGATCGCACGCGATGCCACGCCGGGCCTGTCCGTCTTCCGGTTCCGCGAGGATTTCGCCAGCCTGCTGACCGGCGCCCGCCTCTCGGTCTCGCAGGCGGGTTACAACACGGTCTGCGACGTGCTTCGCGCGGGTTGTCGCTCCCTACTCGTTCCATTTGCAGCGGGCGCGGAAACCGAACAGACGGTTCGCGCCCTGATGCTCGAAGAACTCGGTCTCGCAACGGTGCTGACGGAAAAGGACCTAACGCCTGAAGGTTTGGCGCGAGCGATCGAACAGGCGCTTGCTGGACCGAGGCCGTCCGCGCATCGTCTCGATCTGGAAGGCGCGCGTCGCTCGGCCCAAATCCTGCGCGAGCGACATCGAACATGGTCCCTGAAAACGGAACTCTAGCTAACGCGCGTCGCCCCGGTGAGATTCGCGCGACGTCGTTATTCGACAGCCGTCACGCTTCTTTAGAGCGAAATGCGTTAAACAGTTCCAATCAGCATGAAACGCGTATAATTTTTGGTCGGCAGTTCGCCCGCGAACCGCACCTTCCGTAGCGGCGCCATTGCTTCGAAGGCTGCCAGTGAAGCCGCGCAGTTGATGTGGGTCGGCTCGCTGAAATAATCGTTCGATTGCAGCAATACATTCGTGCCCCGCGGAAGCAGGGCAAGCCAGGCGCGCAGATCGACTATGTGTTCGCAGCTCGTATTGACCACTAGGTCGGGCTGCGCGGCCGCATAGTCAACGGCGTACATATCTGCCGTCAGGGCCCGGAACCGGTCAACGGCATCCCGGTTGAGGGTGCGGGCGACCGGCGCGACTTCGGGATCGATGTCGACGCTATCAATCGTCCCGATGTCGAAGCGAGCGTCGTTGAAAAGCATTGCCGGCAGTACGCCGTACCATCCACCCAGAACACATATGCGCCCGAACCGGCCGCCGCAGCTGTCGAACAGCCTGTCGAGCGCCCACATTTTGCAGGCGACCTGCTTGTGGTTGAAGGCGTTGGCGATATCGGCCTGCGGATGCTTGGCGATGACGCGCGCCAGCCCTGCCACGAGAGGGTGGTTGACATAGGCGGCAATTCCCCGCGTGAGGTCCAAGGCCTGTTCGTGCCCGTCCATGCCCGCATTGCGTGGTTGCGTGACATCCATCATACTCGTCTTGTAGGTTGGGATTTCGGGCGACACAACGCAATCTTGCCCCGGCAAGGCTGGTTGGTTCGCGGACGTTGATCATGCTGCACGCCGCTTCGCCATTGCCCCGTGCCGGAGAGGGGCTGTCGCATCAGTCCGGACCAACGGCGTTCATGCGCCAGCATCAGCAGCGCAGCTGTGGCGGCCGTTCGCCAAAACGCCACGGCAGCCGTCAATCGTTTGGCCAGCTGCTTTCTTCGCTGATCAACAATGCCCGTGTTGCGGTCATCGACCATGCGCCTGAACTGGATCGCGCCGCCTCGCAGCGTCCTTTCATCGTTGAGCGCAGGACAATCACGGTGCACTGTGGCTCGAAGCATGTCGTTGGCGACGAAGAAATTGCCGATGCGCCATTAGCCAGCAGGTGCTTCTATGTCCTGCAGCCTTCCAATTGAACGGTCCATGGTCGGATGGAACCCAGTTTAGCCCGCTATATCTGGACGCACACCAAGAAGCAGCAGGTCTGGATATTGATGATCGTCGTGCTTTCGATGATCCCGTATTTCATATCCTTCGATCTGCCGAAGCTGATCGTCAACGGCCCCATCCAAGGTAAGGGTTTCGGAGAACCCGGTGCGACCCAGCCGTTCATGAGGCTGCACTATGACCTGCCATTCATTGGTGAGGTGCAGTTCTTCTCCGGCTTTCAGCTCGACCGCACGGAGACGCTGTTTGCGCTGAGTATTGTTTTCCTTTTGCTAGTCATCATCAACGGCCTGTTCAAACTCTACATCAACACATACAAAGGCCGACTTGGCGAGCGCATGCTGCGGCGTATCCGTTTCGATCTGATCGATCGCGTGCTGCGGTTTCCGCCGATTTACTTCAAACGCGTGAAATCCGCCGAAGTGGCGACCATGGTGAAGGACGAGGTGGAGCCGCTGGGGGGCTTCATCGGCGATGCCTTCCTGCAGCCGGTGCTGCTCGGCGGTCAGGCGCTGACGGCCATGCTGTTCATCATGGTGCAAAACTTCTGGCTCGGAACGATTGCGGTCGTGATCGTGGTGATCCAGATCGTCCTCATCCCGCGCATGCGGCGGCGGCTGATCGTGCTCGGGCGCGAACGGCAGTTGACGGCGCGCGCGCTCTCGGGCCGGGTCGGCGAAATCGTCGACGGCATCGGCGCGGTTCACGTCCACGACACATCAAACTACGAGCGCGCCGACATAGCTGCCCGGCTCGGCCTCATTTTCAAGATCCGCTTCGATCTTTACCAATGGAAATTCATGGTGAAGTTCCTCAACAATTTCCTGGCGCAGCTCACGCCCTTTCTGTTCTACATGATCGGTGGCTACCTGGTCATCCGGGGGCGGCTGGACGTCGGCCAGCTGGTGGCCGTGATCAGCGCCTACAAGGACCTGCCCGGACCGATGAAGGAACTGATCGACTGGGATCAGGCTCGCCAGGACGTCCAGGTCAAATACCAGCAGGTCGTTGAGCAATTCACCGTCGAGGGTCTCATTGCGCCAAGAATTGGGGCGTTGACGATCGATGCTCCCGGTCCGATGACCAACCCGCTGTCGGCGATCAATCTGTCCATAGCGGACGATGGCGGTGGAATGCTCCTCGACCGGATCTCGCTCCAGGTCAAGCCGGGTGAGACGGTGGCGCTGGTCAGCACCGCAACAGGTGGAGCGGAGGCGCTTGCGGAAGCCTTCGCGCGGCTGAACTGGCCGGACAGCGGAAAGATCGCTTCGGGCGCCGACGACCTGCTTGAACTTCCCGAAGCGGTGACCGGCCGGCGCATGTCCTACGCCTCGTCGGATGTTTTCCTGTTCCATGCAAGCCTCCGCGATAACCTGCTCTACGGGTTGAAGCATGCGCCGCTGACATCAGTGCCTTATGAGGGTGCTGCGGCAGACCAGCAGCGCTGGAACATTCACGAGGCGCGGCGGTCGGGCAATTCGGACCTCGATATCCGGAGCGACTGGATCGACTATGCTTCCGCCGGCGCCACCGGCCCGCACGACCTTTTTGAGGCGGTGCGCCGGGTGCTCGACGCGGTTCTTCTGTCGCGCGACATTCTGGATCTTGGCTTGCGCTCCTCGGCTGACCTGACGCGTCACACGGAACTCGCCAGGCGCATCGTCGAACTGCGTGCGGCGCTTCGAACCCGGCTGGAACAGGAAGGGCTGAGCGGACTGGTGGTTCCTTTCGAACCAGGCGCCTACAACAAGGAAGCATCGATCGGCCAAAACCTGCTCTTCGGCGCCGCCGCCGGCCCCGAACTGGCCGACAATGCGCTAGCGGCCA
>NZ_RZST01000435.1:0-4226 GCF_003997575.1 Mesorhizobium sp. M1A.F.Ca.IN.022.07.1.1 | reverse complement strand
TTCCGGCGGCGTCAAGCGCCAACAAGGGCCGGTACTATAAAGTGGACACGCCCGGCGCGACAAACGTCAGCGGCATCACCGACTGGAAGGTCGGGGACTGGATCGTTTCGAACGGCACCTCTTGGGACAAGATCGACAATACCGACCAGGTTTCGAGCGTAGCCGGTAAGAGCGGAGCAGTGACGCTTCAGGTCGCCGACATCATCGACATGAGCGCTAGCGGCCGTTCCCTGGTGCAGGCGGCAAGCAATGCGGCAATGAAGGCGCTGCTCGCGGTGACCGCTGCAGACATCACCGATGCGTCCGCCAACGCTCGCTCGTTGATTACCGCGGCCGACTACTCGGCGATGCGGACGCTCCTCGGCTTGGTAATTGGCACGCACGTTCAAGCCTATTCGGCCGTGCTTGCCGGAACTACCGCGAGCTTCACGACGGCGCTGTTGGCCAAGCTGAACGGCCTACCCGGCACCGTCGACTATGGCGCTGGCAACGCAGGTTTAACTTACGGCGCCGTTGGAACCTATGTCTTTGGCTACAGTCTAAACGGCACCGGCATCGTGGACGGATCCACATACGCCGGGTCTGCGATACAGCCCTCCGGCGTTAGCGAGAACAGTACCACAGACGCCACGGACGATACGGTGTTCGGGTCCGGCTCAATGACTGGCGTTAAGGGCGGCGCCGCTCTTTCAGGGACGTGGAGGGCTATGGGGCGCGTGAACAATAGTGCCGGGTCCAACCGTCGCCGGCAAACGCTCTTCTTGAGGATCTCGTAATGGACTATCGCAACCCCGTTTATAACCAGTTCGGCGCAATTGATCTCGAGATTGAGCATCCTGCATTTGGCTGGATACCATTCACGGCGTCTCCTGATGATCCGGAGGAACTGGGCCGGGCTATGTTCGCCGAAGCAACTGGGACGGCAAAGGCCTACTCGCGGACTGTTCCAACGCTAGAGGAAACCCGTGCCGCCAAGCTCAGCGCCCTTTCGGATCAGCGGTGGAAGGTCGAGATTGGTGGGATTCTCGTGAACGGGGCGCCAGTTCGCACTGATGCAAACAGTCAAGCTAAGATCACGGGCGCCGTAGCCCTTTTCAAGAACGACCCCGAGCTTCAGGCGATCGATTGGGAGGCGCAGCCGGGCATATGGGTCACGCTTGATGCTGTAACGATGACCGCAATCGCCATCGCAGTCGGGAGGCATGTGCAAGCGTGTTTCAGTCGGGCGAGGGCATTGTCTGCGGAAATTGGCGCCGCGTCTGATTTCGCGGCGCTCGAGGCAGTCGACATCGAAACCGGATGGCCTCGCTAACCTACCAGAGACGCCAGAGCAGTAGACAAAGGACGGCGAAACAAAGCCATAGCGACAGGCGGATTTCGAATAGCGCTTGCGCGATAGCGTTCGGCGCGACCTCTTTGAAGTCGTCCTGCTCAAAGCGTTCCTGCGCTTCGATGATTAGGCGTTCCGCTTTTTTTGGCCTGTCTCCAGTCACTGCCGGCTCTCTTCTGAGGCTGTTGAGCGCCAGTTCCATAGCTTGACAGTCCGGTGGTGTCCAGTTCGACCAATATTACTTGTCTCTAAAGTACATCGCTCAACCCGATCAGCCGGGTTGTCTTTCAGCCCCACAGGAGAGACTGTCATGACCGACCCCGTTTTCGGGATCACAATCCGTCGCGACGCCAACGAGGCGGCCGTGCCGTCGAATGCGCTGATGAGCGTCGTCGGCATCTGCATGCCTTTCGGCAAGGCCGCGACGGCGACGCAAGCCGCCTTCGACGCGGCGTTCCCGGCCGGTGTCGCCGTCCGTCTGAACTCCAATGACACGGCCAAGCTGGCGCTCTGCGATCCCGATTCGCTGTTCGTCGACGCCGTCGAGGGCATCAATGCGCAGCTCGGCCCCTACCAGGTCGCCGCCCAGCTCGTGGTCAACCGCGTCGCCGAGGGCGCCGACATCGCCGCGACCATCGCCAACATCGTCGGCTCGTCGGTCGCCGGCACCGGCATCAACGCTTTCGTCAATGCCGGCGCCGATCTCGGCGTCTATCCGCGCCTCATCCTGGTGCCGGGATACACGACGCAGCAGTTCGGCGCGCTGACCGGCCTGACGCTGACGACACAAGGGTCCAACATGACTGTCGCTCCGGCCGTCGAGTTCACCGGCGGCGGCGCCGATCCGAACAAGGTGCTGCCGACCGCGCATGCCGTCATGGGCACCGGTCCCGACGCCCAGAAGGTGGCTTCGCTCGTCATCGACACGCCCGGAGCGTACCTGTCCGCGCCGCTCAACGTCTCCTTCAGCGGCGGCGGCGTCGACGCCGGCAAGGTGCTGCCGACCGCGACGGCAGAAGTCGAGGAACTCGCCAACGCCGTCTGCGCGGCGCTGCCCGAGGTGCTGAACAAGATCCTTGCCGTTGCGATCGTCGATGGGCCGAACGGCCTTGCCGCCTTCACACAGTGGCGCGAGACCCTGTCGTCCGACCGTCTGATCCCGGTGACGCCCGGCATCAAGCGCCTCGACGCGTCCGGCGATGTCGTCACCCGCCCCGCCGCGCCTCGTGTCGCCGGCGTCGCCGTGCGCCGCGACTATGAGAATGACGGCCGGCCATTCCGCTCCTGGGCCAACCAGGCGCTTTACGGCATCGTCGGGCCGGAGCAAAACTATCGCTTCTCGCTCACCGACGGCTCGACGGAAGGACAGGAAATCCTTGCCGCCCAAGGCGGCATCATCGTGCGCGGCGACAGCGGCGACGACTTCGCCATCGCCGATGGCGGCTTCGTCTATATCGGCACCGACAATCTGTCGGACCAGACGATCTGGCAGCAATATCACAAGGTGCGCGGCCGCGACTTCATCGAGCTGACCTGCCTGCGCACGCTGCGGCAGTTCCTGGGCAAGTTCAACCTGACCACGCAGACCATCCAGTCGGTGGTCAACACCGTGCACGACATCCTCGCCAAGGCCGAGGCGAACGGCGACATCCTCGGCTTCAAGTGCAGCTTCGATCCGGAATTGAACAACGCGCAGGATCTGCGCTCCGGCCATATCTATATCGACGCGCAATTCGAGGAAGCGCCGGTGTTCCGCCGCCTGACCATGACCAGCCGTCCCTATGCACCTGCGCTCCAGGCGACGATCGACGAGCTCATTGCTCGCCAGAACCTGATCTCCTGATCACGTCGGCGCGTCGGCGCCGGCCCACACCTCAACTCCTGCCTGAAAGGGAACGCCAGCCATGGCCGAGAAACTGCTGCTGCTCGAACAGGTCAACCTCTTCGTCGGCGACCAGGACCCGGAAGATTCGAACCACATCAAGCTCCAGTCGCTTGGTCTGCCGACGCTGGAGCAGGTGACCGTTGCCCATCTCGGCGGCGGCACGCCCGGCGAGGTCGAGTTCGGCATGAACGCCATCAAGGCGCTGCAGCCGACCTTCAAGCTCGCCGGCTTCGCCAAGTCGAGCTATCGCGCCATGGGCGTCGGCACCAACCAGCCGCTGAACTTCACCGGCTACGGCGTCTTGAAGAACAAGCAGACCGGCGACGCCTTCCAGGCGAAGATGGTCATCCGCGGCATCGTCAGCCGCATCGCGCCCGACGCCTTCGACCGCGCCTCGGCTTTCGGCCATGATCACCAGATCGGCGAGGTGACCCACTACGAACTGTCGGTCGACAACGAGGAATGGTTCTACTGGGACTATTTCACCACCCGGCGCCGGCAGTTCGGCGTAGATGAGCTGGCCAAGGCCCGCGTGCTGCTCGGGATCGAGTGATGGTCGACAGAAACGCAATCGAGGACTTCATGACGGGCGCCGACGAAGCGGCGCCCGCACCGGCCTCGGCGGTGCCGGAGGTGGACGTTGAGGCGAAGGTTGAATTCGACGACGCCGTTTGCCGCTTCCTGCCATTGCGGCATCCGATCACCGTCGATGGAGAACGTGTCTCCCGCGTCCGGATGCGGCCGCCTCTGCTGGAAGACGTCGACGACTGGTCCAATGCCGAGATCAGCAACCGCGAATTGATGGCGCGGCTCTGCGAGCGGCCGTCCGGCGTGTTGAAAAAGCTCGTCTGGAGTGACGCCGAGGCTTTGATGGAGATTTTCCACCAAATGGTCCCGGAATTCGTCCTCGCAGCGCCGAAGGATGATGCCTGATGGCCAGGATGTCGGCGGAGCTGATCGTCAGCCTGCTCGATCGCGTGTCGGGTCCGGCCGCCAAGGCTCGCACCAGCC
>NZ_RZST01000434.1:0-4236 GCF_003997575.1 Mesorhizobium sp. M1A.F.Ca.IN.022.07.1.1 | reverse complement strand
GACAAGGACAGGCGTGAGCGCACCTCGAATGCGGCGCGCGAACTGCTTGAGACGGAACGACTGGCGCGCCAGGCAAAGACGGCGCGACTACGCGAGCAGCGCTTGGCCGCGGCACCGGCGGCAAAGTCGCCTCCTCCCGCGGCTAGGCCGGGCCGGACGCCCAAGAAGCGAAAAATCATAGATATCAGCTAGCGCCTGGCTCCGTTCGGCGCTGCCGCTTGAGGGCGGCCGGAAATCGATGACGCGTCCAGCCAGCTTCTCTCATTCCTTGGCCGCTGGCTCTCCAGGCCCAATCTCGGTCTCATCTAATATGTGCTCGTGAATGATGCCGAGGATTTGCAGCCTCACCGCCTCACGCGCCTCCGGCTGGATGAACGGCATGAGCAGATCGACCCTCTCCTTGACCCGACGGGGCAGATCAGCGCTGGGATCGGTCAGCTGGCTGCCATGCTCATAGAGGTTGTCGGTAAGTTTCTTATCCAGATCGGAAAAGATGCCCATGGTTGTCGCTCCACATTGACGGCGGAACAGCCGTGCCCCGAATTGGTTCCGTCTCGCCAAGCCTCGTTTGCCGCGCGTTGCCGAGTCCCAAGAATTCGAACGGAACAATCGCACTCTGCGCATGTTCGGCCGGACCACACTCGCACGGTCGGAGAACGAAATGGAAACGGAAAGCTCGCCGTGGTGACCGGCGCTTCCAGCGGCATCGGCAAGGAACTGGCGAAATATGCGCGAGAGATGGCTACGAACTGGTGATCGTGGCCGACGAGCCGGCGATAGAGCAGGCTGCCGAGGCGCTGCAATCTCACCACGTTGCAGTCGAGGCGGTAGAAGCCGACCTCGCGACCGAGTAAGGGGCCAATCAACTGATCGCGAGGATTGGTGACCGCGCTATTGACCTTCTGTTCCTCAACGCGGGACGAGGCCTGGGCCGGGGCTTCGTCGATCAGGACTGGCCCAAGGCGCGCCGCGTCATCGACACGAACATCACCGGCACGGTCTATCCGGCACATCGGCTCGGCCGGCAGATGGTCCGGCGTGGCCGCGGCCGGATCCTGTTCACGGGCTCCATCGCCGGCTTCATGCCCGGCACCTTCCAAGCGGTCTACAACGGCACCAAGGCCTTCATCGATTCATTCGCAATCGCGCTGCGCCATGAATTGGAGGACAGCGGTGTGACCGTGACAGTGCTGATGCCCGGCGCGACGCAGACCCGCTTCTTCGAGCGCGCCGACATGATGGGCACCGAAATCGGGACTCAGGAGAAAGGCCGCCCGGGGAACATTCCAGCCGGGCGCAAGTTCGATGCACTCACTCCTCCAATCGACAGGAACGGCACGATGAAAGCGCTGACATGGCACGGCAAGGGCGATATCCGGTGCGACGCGGTCGCCGATCCCGCGATCGAGGACGACCGCGACATCATCATCAGGGTTACCTGCTGCGCCATTTGCGGTTCGGACCTGCATCTGATGGACGGCTATATGCCGACGATGAAATCGGGCGACGTGCTGGGCCATGAGACCATGGGCGAAGTGGTGGAGGTCGGCCGTGGCCACAGCAAGTTCAAGAAGGGCGATCGCGTCGTCGTTCCCTTCAATATCTCATGCGGCGAATGCTGGTTTTGCCAGAACGGCCTGTTTTCACTCTGCGACCGGTCGAATCCCAATGCCGACCAGGCCGCCAAGGTCATGGGCCAGTCGCCCGCGGGCCTGTTCGGCTATTCGCATCTGGTCGGTGGCTATTGGGGCGGGCAAGCCGAGTATTTGCGCGTGCCTTTTGCCGATGTCGGCCCGATCAAGGTGCCGGACGGCATGGACGACGAACAGGTCCTGTTCCTCTCCGACATCTTCCCGACCGGCTATATGGCGGCGGAGAACGCCGGCATCCAGGAGGGCGACACCGTCGCCATCTGGGGCTGCGGGCCGGTCGGCCAGTTCGCGATCCAGAGCGCCTGGATGCTTGGCGCCGGTCGCGTGATCGCCATCGACAAGGTGCCGGAGCGGCTCGCTATGGCGCGCGACTACGGCAAGGCCGAGACCCTCCATTTCAGCAACGTGAATATCTACGATGCCCTGATGGCCATGACCAACGGTCGCGGCCCGGACAGTTGCATCGACTGTGTCGGCACCGAAGCCGATGCCAGCGCCACCCCGGATTCCATGCTCGATAAGGTCAAGGCGAGTGTCTATCTTGGCACCGACCGGCCGCATGTGCTGCGCGAGGCGATCTATTGCTGTCGCAAGGGAGGCACCATTTCGGTGCCCGGCGTCTATATCGGCCTTGTCGACCACATCCCGTTCGGCGCAGCGATGAACAAGGGGCTGACGTTCCGCATGGGACAAACCCACACGCAACGCTATCTCGAGCCTCTCCTGCACAAGGTCCAAAGCGGCGACATCGACCCGTCCTTCGTGATCACCCACCGCGCCGGGCTCGAGGCCGGACCCGACCTCTACAGGAAGTTCCGCGACAAGCAGGACGGCTGCATCAAGGTCGTGATGCGCCCTCACGGGTGACCACGTCTTTGCCCGGAACTCGCCCGGGCGCCCTGTCGTTGCGATCAGCTAAGGAGGTATCAAATGGCTCAACTGAAAAACACATCTCGGCCGGCCACCAGGTCACCGAACGCCGAAGGCCTTCCGCGTCCTGACCGCGATGCCATGGATAGCGACGCCGGCGCGAGACCGGCAGTTCCCAAAACAGCCGGCGCCGCCGAGGAACAGTCGACATCACCGCTCGACAGTAAGGTTGCCAATCGCAATGCCGGTCGCAAGCGCGAGGCCGGAACCACCCCGCGCCCAACCGACAAGCCATTGGATTGAGGCAACCGGGGCGGCGCGGCAGCCTCCGCCGGTCGGGCCGCTTGCGTGCGTTCGTTGCTGGTTACCTGCCGCCGCCCGCGTCAACCATTCCCGCTCCGCTCGACAAATTTGTTGAAGCGGCTCTTTCCTCCGCTCCCGGCCTTGTCCTGATGGAGGAAGGCAAGGTCGTTCTCGTCGAAGATCCGGAAGAACTCATCCCACTCGATCGGTTCGAGCGCTTCCTCCGGCTCGCCGAAGTCGATGCGCAGGATGCCGCCCTCGCCCTTGGTGCGAACCACGGCGGGATGGCCGTCCCTCTCCTCAACCCATTTGCGAATTTCGTCGTGATTGGTGGTCGTCTTCGCTTCAGACATGGCATTCCCTTTCTCGCCGCACGTCGGTGAGCGGCCCTAACAGCGCGCAAAGGGCAATGTTCCCAGGCATGCGGGCGACCCGCCGACAGCTTCGCCACGGAGGGAACTTTGATGAAGCAGGGAACAAACCTTTTGTCCCGAAGTTCGGGAGCCCAACGCTAAATCGGCCCCAACGCTAAATCGGCCCCAACGCTAACTCGGCAAGGAGTTCTCGTGAAACGTGTCCTGGTTACGGGAGGCTGCGGTTTCATTGGCCGGCATGTCGCCCAGGAACTCATCGAGCATGGCTACGAGGTCCGTGTCCTGGACGCACTCTTGGACCAAGTGCACGGCAATGAAGCCGTCAGCATTCCAGCTGGCGCCGAGCTGATACGGGGAGATGTACGTGATCGAGACGCGGTCGCCGACGCGGTAGCGGATGTCGACACCGTCATCCACCTCGCTGCCGAGGTCGGCGTCGGCCAATCCATGTACGAGATCGCCCGATATGTCGGCACCAACGATCTCGGCACCGCGACCCTGCTCGAGGCGTTGATCAAGAAACCAGTCGAACGCATTGTCGTCGCATCGTCGATGAGCATCTACGGCGAAGGCCTCTACAAGACACCAGACGGGCGGCGTATCGACGATGCCCATCGCAAGCCAAGCGACATCAGGATCGGCCAATGGGACCCGCTGTCGGCTGCCGGCGAAGCGCTGTCGCCGATTCCGACCGACGAGGAGAAACGTCCTGACCTCGCTTCGATCTACGCGCTGACCAAATATGCGCAGGAACGCGCGGTGCTGATCTTCGGTCAGGCTTATGACGTGGATGCGGTGGCATTGCGCCTGTTCAACGTCTTCGGCGCCGGTCAAGCGCTCGCAAATCCCTACACCGGCGTGCTTGCCAACTTCGCTTCGCGGCTCGCCAACGGCAAGCGGCCGATGATCTTCGAGGACGGCGAGCAAAAGCGCGACTTCGTCCATGTGCGCGATGTCGCCCGCGCTTTCCGCCTGGCGCTGGAGCAACGCCAGGCAGCCGGCCACGCGATCAATATCGGCAGCGGACGGTCCTACAG
>NZ_RZST01000433.1:0-4240 GCF_003997575.1 Mesorhizobium sp. M1A.F.Ca.IN.022.07.1.1 | reverse complement strand
GTGCGGCGCACATGCGCGCCGTCGGCGCCCGACGGCAGCGCGAAGCGCAACGCCCTGCCGGGTTTCTTGCCGTAGCGGGTGAAGGCGTAGCCACCGAGGACGACGGCCAGCGCCGCAAGATCGGGCGCTGGCAGATCCGGGGCGAAATGCCATTCACCCTCGGGCAGCGACCGCGCCAGGGCGCCCACGGCAAGCTGGCTCTCGCTGTCGCCGGTGCCGAACAGCGCGCCTGCGAGACCGCCACCTTCGCCCGGCAGAACGAGCGTGCGGCCCGCCTCGCCGGAAAAGCCGTTGGCCCGTGCCCAGGCGATGACGGAAGGGGAAAGGCCAGTGCCGTCGAGGCCATCCTTTCCCACCAGGTAGACTGGCAAGGCTGCTTCCGGTTTCTTGTCAACGAGTTCGACAGGCATTCGATGGTCTCCGGCCGGCACAGCGAGTCGGCTTCTTAACGATCCGTTAGGGTTAACAGAATATTTCTGTGGGAGGGAAGACGGCCAGCTTAATGGCCGCGCAGGAATGGAGATAGGCGCCGATGCCGCTCAAAGCGTTGACCTTCACAAGCAAGCGTCTGGTCACCACGGCATTGCTGGCGGTGCTGGCGGCCAGCGTGGCCGGCTGCGGCAGCACCAGCAAGTTCACGACCGGCTCCATTTCCCGCTCCGACAACCGGCCCCTCGAAACGATGTCGGCCAGCGAACTGCACAGCGCCACGACCAGGCTCGGCGAATCCTACGCCCGGAACCCGAATGACAAACGCATCGCCACCAACTATGCCGCGGCGCTGCAGATGGATGGCGACGCCGACCAGTCGCTGGCGGTGATGCGCAAGCTCGCGATCGCCTACCCCAAGGACCGCGACGTGCTCGCCGCCTACGGCAAGGCGCTTGCCGCCAACGGGCAGTTCGAGCAGGCGCTCGATGCGGTGCGCCGCGCGCAGACGCCGGAATATCCGGACTGGCGCCTGGTTTCGGCGGAAGCCGCCATCCTTGACCAGATGGGGCAGCGGGACGAGGCACGTCAGGACTACCGGAAGGCGCACGAGCTCAAGCCGAACGAACCCTCGATCCTTTCCAATCTCGGCATGTCCTATGTGCTGGAGGGGGATCTGCGCACCGCCGAGACCTATATGCGCTCGGCCGCGCAGCAACCCAACGCCGACAGCCGGGTGCGGCAGAACCTGGCGCTGGTCGTCGGCCTGCAGGGTCGTTTCGACGAGGCCGAAAAGATCGCCTCGCAGGAGCTTTCGCCGGAGCAGGCGCAGGCCAATATCGCCTATCTGCGCCAGATGCTTGCGCAGCAGAATGCCTGGAGCCAACTCAAGGATCAGGACAAGGGCAAGGCGAAGGTCGCGACCAACTGACTGCCCGGCACCTACAGAGGTCATCGTTCTACGGAAACCGCGAGTTGCTCTAGCTGTTTGTTTTTTCCGCAATTCCGGACGGAAAACCGTTACACGCTTTTCCTGGAATTGCTTCAAGGCTGGGCCAGACAGCAAAGCCGCGCGGCGCCTGCCACGCGGCTTCTGTCATGACTTCGATGGCTTCGCCTATTGGCTGCTGGAATTGTGCTGATCGCCAAAGATGCCGCGCTGGCTGACCTGGATGCCGGCCGGCCCTAGAATGATGGCGAACAGAACCGGCAGGAAGAAGAGGATCATCGGCACGGTGAGCTTCGGCGGCAGTGCTGCGGCCTTCTTTTCGGCCGCATTCATACGCATGTCGCGGCTTTCTGAGGCGAGCACGCGCAGCGCATGCGCCACCGGCGTGCCGTAGCGCTCCGCCTGGACCAGGGCCTGGGTCACCGCCTTCACGGAATCCAGGCCGGTGCGGCTTGCCAGGTTCTCGTAAGCGACCCTGCGGTCCTGCAGATAGGAGAGCTCGGCATTGGTGAGCACGAATTCCTCGGCGAGGGCGACGGACTGAGTACCGATCTCGTCGGCGACCTTGCGAAGCGCTGCTTCCACCGACATGCCGGATTCGACGCAGATCAGCATCAGGTCGAGCGCGTCCGGCCATGCCAGTTGGATCGACTGCTTGCGTTTGGTGGCGCGGTTGTTGACGTAGAGGATCGGCGCATAGAAGCCGCCATAGGCTACAAGAATGCAGACGAACAGCTTGATGAAGGCAGGCTGCTGCGCCAGACCGCCGAGAAGGAACAGGTAGATCGCCGCGAGCGCGAATCCGACAAAGGGCAGGATCAGACGAAAGAACAGGAAGCGCGTCAGCGGATTCTGGCCGCGGAAGCCTGCAACTTTCAACTTCTGCAGCGTGCCTTCGTCGGCAAGCGCGCGCTTGAGATCCAGCCGTTCGACGATGTTGCGCATGCCGATCGACTGTTCCTCGCGCAAACCCTTGCGGCGGCGATCGGCTTCATTGGCGAGCCGCTGACGCTGCTTGGCGCGCAGCTCATCACGCTCGAGCGCCACGGTTTTCATGCGCGCCTTGAGCTGATTGCCGCCAAGCGCAGGCATGAGCGTGAAGACGGTCGCAAAAACCGCGATGCCGACCAGGAGCGCGATAAGAAACGAAGGATCGGTTAGCGTCTTGACGACCTGGTCTGTCATTGGATCCGCGTCCCTACACTTCGAAGTTCATCATCTTGCGCATCACCAGGATGCCGATCGACATCCAGACGCCGGAGCAGCCGAGGATCAGATTGCCGACGCTGGTGGTGAATAGCGGCATGATGTAGTTCGGACTTGTCAGATAGACGAGAAAGGCGACGACGAACGGCAGGGCGCCGATGATGACGGCGGATGCCTTTGCTTCCATCGACAGCGCCTGTACCTTGGCCTTCATCTTCTTGCGGTCGCGCAGCACGCGCGAAAGGTTGCCCAGCGCTTCGGACAGATTGCCGCCGGCCTGCGACTGGATCTGGATGACGATGCCGAAGAAGCCGGCCTCGGTGCATGGCATGGTCTCGGACATGCGCATCGTGGCATCGGGGATCGACATACCCATCTGCTGGGAATCGACGATACGGCGGAATTCGGAGCGGACCGGCTCCGGGGATTCGTTGGCGATCAGGCGGATCGCGTCGTTGAGCGGCAGACCGGACTTCACCGCGCGCACGATGATGTCGAGGGCATTCGGGAATTCCTCCAGGAAGGCCTTCACCCGGCGCGCGCGACGAAACGAGACGAACCAGCGCGGCAGGCCGAGGGCTCCGGCCAAGAGAGCGCCGGGCAGGACCAGCAACGGCGCGCCGGCAAGAAAGGCGAGGATCGTAAGCACGATGCCGCAGATCACCGAGTAGATGTAGAAGCGCTCGAGGGAGACGGTCATGCCGGCCTGGCGGATCTGGGCCCTCAGCGGCGGTTTCTTGACGTTGCGGTCATTGGTTTTCTGCTTTTCATCGAGCTGCTTGAGCGAATCCTGAAGCGTCTTGCGCCGTCTGACCGCTTCCGCGGCGCGGTCGCGCGTAGCCTTCACCACCGATCGGTCGGTCTCGGCCGTCTTGATCGTTTCAAGGCGCTTGCCGGCCTGCTTCTCGTTATCGATGCGCTTGAACAGGAAGGCATAGGCTATCGCGCCGGCGCTGAGGCCCGCGAGCACGACGAAAGCCAGAACCGTGGTGTCAATTCCGAACATCGACCGGGGCCCCTACACCTCCAGATGCACCAGAGCGGTTCAGCTTTTTACAAAAGCGCTGACCCGCTCTAAGTATTTGTTTTTACGCAATTCCGGACGGAAAACCGCTACGCACTTTTCCTGGAATTGCTCTAGTCAGCGCGTTTCTCCATGGCCTCGAGCGCGTTGGCGAGGCGCTGCTCCTCGCCATAGTAGCGGGCACGATCCCAGAAATGCGGCCGGCCGATGCCGGTGGAGACATGCTCGCCGATCAGACGGCCGCTCGCGTCCTCGCCCTTGATGTTGTAGAGGACGAGGTCCTGGGTGATGATGACGTCGCCTTCCATGCCGATCACCTCGGTGATGTGGGTGATGCGGCGCGAGCCGTCGCGCAGACGAGCCGCCTGGATGATCACGTCCACCGAGCCGACGACGATCTCGCGCACCGTCCTCTGCGGCAGCGAATAACCGCCCATGGCGATCATCGATTCAATACGGTTCAGGCATTCGCGCGGGCTGTTGGAGTGGATCGTTCCCATCGAGCCGTCATGGCCGGTGTTCATCGCCTGCAGAAGGTCGAACACTTCCGGTCCGCGCACCTCGCCGACGATGATCCGTTCGGGCCGCATGCGCAGGCAGTTCTTGACGAGATCGCGCATGGTCACCTCGCC
>NZ_RZST01000432.1:0-4257 GCF_003997575.1 Mesorhizobium sp. M1A.F.Ca.IN.022.07.1.1 | reverse complement strand
ATGGCGACCCGCAGCCGATCGATGAATGCCGCCGGTGGAATGTCGGAATAGAGCCAGGCGGCGATGATGCCGCCGCCGAGCGCGGCGAAATTCGCGATGATCGTCAAGCACGGCAGCGCAATCACCAAGGCGACGAGCCGCGGAAACACCAGCACGCCGATCGGGTTCAACCCGATCACCTTCAGCGCGTCGACCTCCTCGCGCATCTTCATCGAGCCGATCTCGGCGGTGATGGCGCTGCCCGAGCGGCCGGCCAGCATGATCGCGGTCATCAGCACGCCAAGCTCGCGCAGGATCAGCACGCCGACGAGGTCGACGACGAAAATGTCGGCACCGAAATAGCTGAGCTGATAAGCGCCTTGCTGGGCGACGATGGCGCCGACGATGGCCGACATCAGCACCACCACCGGAATGGCGCCGACGCCCATACGATCGATCTGGTTGAAGATTGCTGCCGGATTGACGGCATGGCCGCGGCCGAGCTTCATCTGCGCGCCGCGGATGGTGGCGCCGAGGATGTTCATCGAGGCCAGAAAATCGTCGCGCATCTCGTAGACGCGGCGGCCGACCAGCTCCAGCGCGCGCAGGATGATGTTGGGCGGTCCGGCCGGCCCCGATTCGGGTTCGCGTCGCACCGCGTCGCCGACCGCGCCGAGCAGGATTGAGGCGATCTCGCTCTGCCCCTGCACATGGACTTCAACGCCTTTCTTCTCGAAAGCGCTCGCCAGCCGATCGATCAGCCAGGCGCCGGCCGTGTCCATCTTCTCGATCTGCGAAAGGTCGAGCATCAGCTTCTTGGCGCTGTTGCGGTTTTCGATCTTGCGCATCTCCGCATCGACCGATGCCACGGTCCGCGTCGTCCAGACACCCGAGAAAGCGCAGCCGAGCACGTCGCCTTCCTCGCCGACGATAATGCGCGGCTGGTGATTGGCATCACCGGCGGGCGTGCGGCTTGCGTCGCGTTTGCGGATGGTCAACATGGCGTCCTGTTTAGCGTGACGGGACTGGCGTGTCGATTTGCCGGGAGACCGGGTTGCTCAGCCGGAGAAGAAAAATATGGCGCGTGTCATTTCGGTCGAGGCGGAGCGATTCCCCATCGCGGGCACCTTCACCATATCGCGCGGATCGAAAACCGAGGCCGAAGTCATCACCGTGACGATCGCCGACAACGGACATGTCGGGCGCGGCGAATGCGTGCCCTACAGGCGCTACGGCGAGACGATGGAGGGCGTGCGCGCCGCAATCGAGGCGATGCGCGGCCAGATCATCGACGGCATCGGCCGCACCGCCTTGCTCGCGGCCATGCCGGCCGGAGCGGCCCGCAATGCCATCGACTGCGCCTTGTGGGATCTCGAAGCCAAGCTGGGCGCCAGGCCGGTGGCGGACGCGATCGGGGTCGTTTCGCCTAAGGCGCTTGAAACCGCCTACACGCTGTCGCTCGCCGAACCTGAGGCGATGGCGGCGCAGGCCCGCGCCGCTGCCTCGCGGCCGCTGCTCAAGGTCAAGATCGGCGGCCACAACGACGCGGCAAGGATTCGCGCCGTGACGCAAGCCGCCCCGCAAAGCCGCATCATACTCGATGCCAACGAGGGCTGGACCGATAACAACATCGTCGAGAATCTCGCATTCGCAGCCGAGCACGGCATAGTGCTGATCGAGCAGCCGCTGCCGGCCGGCCGTGATGGCATCTTGCGCGAAATCGCGCATCCCGTGCCGATCTGCGCCGACGAAAGCGTGCACGAGGCGAAGAACCTCGAAGCGCTGGTCGGCCTTTATGACGTCGTCAACATCAAGCTCGACAAAACTGGCGGAATGACCGAAGCGCTGATCCTTCGCGACCGTGCCCGCGACCTGGGTTTCGGCATCATGGTCGGCTGCATGGTCGGCACGTCGCTCGCCATGGCGCCGGCAGTGCTCTTGGCTCAAGGCGCCGATTTCGTCGACCTCGACGGGCCGCTGCTCTTGGCGCACGACCGCGAACCGGGTCTCGTCTACCAGGGCTCGCTGGTCTCACCGCCTCAGCCGGCGCTGTGGGGCTGACCGCGCGGCAAGCCCGATCAGCGCGAGGCCGATGATCGCGATCGGGATCATCGCCAGGAACCCGTCGACGCCAAGATGATCGTAGAGCGGGCCGGAGACCAGGGTGACCGCGGCCATGAAGAAGCCGTTGAAGAAATAGGCGATGCCTTGCGCGGCGCCCGTGCGCTCTTCGGAAACCGTTTCGCCGATCATCTTCTGCAGGCCGATCAGCACCATCGCCACCGAAACCGCATGCAGCGTCTGGACGCCGAAGAAGCCGACGACACCGAGCCCCAGCGGCCAGACCAGCGGAAAGGCGGCCCATCGCAGGATCGAGCCGATGCCGGCGATCACCATCACCCTGACGACGGAAACGGAGGCGAAAATGCGGTTGAAGAACAAGAACATGCAGACCTCGGCAACCACGCCCCAGGCCCACAGCAGGCCCACGACGGAATCGCTGATGCCGATCGACTTCCAGTAGATCGACACGAAGCCGTAAAGAAAGGCGTGGCTGGCGGTGATGATGCCGACACCCAGCGTGAAATAGAGGAAATAGGCGTTGAAGAGGCTTGGCGCCGAATGCTGAATGTCGGTCGCCGATAATGGCGACGCCTTGCGAGGCTTGCCCATCCGCGGCGCCCACAAACCCGCGGCAAGCGCTGCGGCAAGGGCCACAAAGATGATCGCCGGAACTGCTTGCGGGCCGGTGGCCGCCAGGATGAAGCCGCCGACTATATTGGCGCAGAAATAGGAGATCGAACCCCATTTGCGCATGGCGGTGTAGTTGGAGCCGAAGCGGCGGACGCCCGACAGAGCCAGCGAATCGGCCATCGGCGAATGCGGCGTCCAAGGGATCGAAAGCAACAGCGAGATGGCCAGCACGCCCGCATAGGTGGCCGGCAGGAAATAGCCGGCCGAAATGATCATCGTCGCCGCGACCAGCGTGATATAGACATTGGCGCGGTCCTTCGCCCGGTCGGCAAACGCGGTGAGCATCGGGGTCGTCACGACGCGCAGGAACATCGGCGCCGCCAGGATGACGGCGATCTGTTCGGCGTGGAAGCCTTTCGCCTCCAGCCAGAGCGGAAAATAGGGCAGATGGGTCCCCTGCGACACGAACAATGTCGCGAAGATCAGGCTCATGCGCAGTTCGAAATGGGCGGGCTTGACGAGTTGCTCAGGCGAAAGTGGCGGCAGCGACATGAATCGATCCAATTACGCTGCATTCCACGACCGCAACGCGTTTCGATCCCTATCACGCGGCAAGGAGCGGCGGAACCGCCTGGACCAGTCGATCTGGCCAAAGCTGTTGAAAGACAAGCAACCTCGGAGCCGGAAAGGCGCTCAGGCAGCCTTGACCGCCCTGCCCTTGAGATCGATGAGATCGACGCGCACCGGCGCGTCCTTGCCGGCCGGAACTTCGGGCAGCACATGCGCCCAGGTCAGGATCTCCATGCGGCCGTCGAAATGCTCGACCACCGCGGTGCAGCTTTCCACCCAGTCGCCGGTGTTGATGTATTGCACGTCGCCATAACGTTCGATCGCGGCGTGATGGATGTGGCCGCAGATCACGCCGTCGACATGCGAGCGCCGCGCTTCCTCGGAGAGCACCGTCTGGAACGATCCGATGAAGTTCACCGCCTTCTTCACCTTGACCTTCGCCCAGGAAGAGAACGACCAGTAAGGCAGGCTGAGCAGGTGGCGCAGTCTCGTCACGAGGCGATTGACCAGCATTGCCGTGTCATAGGCGTAGTCGCCGAGGTAAGCGAGCCAGCGCTGATTGTGCACCACAGTGTCGAACTGGTCGCCATGAATGACGAGAAGCCGCCTGCCGTCGGCGGTCTCATGAATGGCGCGGTCGGCAACGACGATGCCGCCGAAATGCACGCCCTGGAACTGGCGGGCGAACTCGTCGTGGTTGCCGGCGATGTAGGTGATCGAGGCGCCTTTGCGCGCCTTGCGCAGCAACTTCTGCACCACGTCGTTATGGCTCTGCGGCCAATGCCAGCTGCGCCGCAGGCGCCAGCCGTCAACGATGTCGCCGACCAGGTAGATGGTATCGGCGTCATGGTGGCGCAGGAAATCGATCAGGAAATCGGCCTTGGCCGCTTTCGAGCCGAGATGCACGTCGGAAATGAACATGGTGCGAAAAGTGCGGGGCTCTGGACCGGACATCGCGATTTCCACCTTTCTTTGGCGTGCTATGCCTCGATTCATGCAACAACCGTATGACGG
>NZ_RZST01000431.1:0-4268 GCF_003997575.1 Mesorhizobium sp. M1A.F.Ca.IN.022.07.1.1 | reverse complement strand
CGCTGGCCGAGGCCGGGCTTCCAGTTTGTCGCGGGGCGAATGAGATCGGCCAGCCGCTCTAGGATATCGACGCGTACGGCGCGGCGGCCGAGATTGCGATAGCCGGCGAGCTTGTAGAACGTCTTGTCGAAAGCAGGATCGATCACCACCGAGGTGCGGCCCGATGCCAGCGCATGCACCACGTCGCCGAAGCCTGGCTTGTCCTTGCCGTCGCTCTTAAGCGCCCAGAGCAGCGTCACCAGCCCGGCCGGCGCCGGCTTGATCAGCGCCGGCACGAAGACGTGGTAGGCACCGAAGCGCACGCCAAGGCGCCGCAGGGCCGCCCGGCCTTCCTGGTCGAGCGACTTCATTTCCTCGGCGATGTCGCGGCGGTTGATGAGACCGAAATGCTCGACGAGCTGGAAGGCGATGCCGCGCGCGATGCCGGTGAGCTGCTCGGCGTTCTTCAAATCGACCAGCGGCTTCAAGAGCGACTCGATCTGAAAATTGACGAAACGCTCGGCGCGCGCCGCGACCTTGTCGCGGGCAGGGCCGGTGAGCTGCTCGTCGGCAAGCAGCACAAGGCGCGGCTTCAAAGCCTCGTCGCCGGCAACCAGGGTGCCGATCGGCGCGCCGATCCAGCGCAGGACACCGTCCGAGCCCAATGCCAGATCGCCGTTGGCGCACGCGGCGAAGCGCTCGGCGCGCGCCTCGAACTCAGCCGCGAGCGCCTTCTGGGCAGCGGTGCGCACCGCCTTGGCGTCCTCGCCGCCGGCGCTCTGGTCGGCGGTGAAGCGGAATCCCTGCAACTCGCCGACGTGATGGCCTTCGACGAGCACGGTTCCGGTTGGGCTGATTTCAGCTTCAGGCATGGTATTTTCTCTAAGGCGCCGCATGAGGACGGAAGTCCTGCGGTCTACGAAGCGTTTCGTCAACCGCTCATGCAGCGCATCCGACAATCTGTCTTCGATTTCGCGCGTCTTTTCCTGCCAGTGTAGCTGATCGGCCAGCCAGCCCGGTCGGTTGGAGACGAAGGTCCAGGTACGGATCTGGGCGATCCGGTGCGACAGCGTGTCGATATCACCATCCGTGGTGTCGGCCCGCCGCACCTGTTCGGCCATGTAATTCTCATCGACATGGCCATGGCGTGCAAGGTCCATATAGATCGAGGCGATGAGGTCGGCATGCTGGGCGGGCGCGATCTTGCGGTAGTCCGGCAGCGCGCAGGCCTCCCACAGCAGCGCCACGCGCTCCCTGCCGGTGGCAAGCGTCCTGATGTCGGCGTCGCGCGACAAATGTTCCAGCGCCTGAGCGTCGACCGCCGGCAATGCCCGGGTCAGCCCTTCGACCGGCGCGTTGGTCTCGATCGAGCGTTTCAGGGCATCGAGGCTGGCAAAATCGAAATCGGCGGTGCGCCACTGCAGCACCTTCACCGGGTCGAAATCGTGCCCCTCGATCTTCTTGACCAGATCCTCGTCGAACGGATCGACCTGGCCGGTGACGCCGAAGGTGCCGTCGCGCAGGTGTCGGCCGGCACGCCCCGCGATCTGGCCTAGCTCGGCGGCGGTCAGGTTGCGGTATTGGTAGCCGTCGAACTTGCGGTTCTGGGCGAAGGCGACGTGCTCGAGGTCGAGGTTCAGGCCCATGCCGATGGCATCGGTGGCGACCAGATAGTCGACGTCGCCCGACTGGAAGATCTCCACCTGGGCATTGCGGGTGCGGGGACTGAGCGCGCCGAGAACGACGGCAGCACCGCCCTGCTGGCGGCGGATCAATTCGGCGATGACATAGACCTCGTCGGCGGAGAAGGCGACGATCGCCGTGCGCCGCGGCAGGCGGGTGAGCTTCTTCGAGCCGGCGTAGGCAAGATGCGACAGCCGCGGCCGCGTCACCACCGAGACGCCCTTCAGCAGGCGTTGCAGGATGCCGTGCATGGTGGCGGCGCCCAGAAGCAGCGTCTCCTGGCGGCCGCGCAGATGCAGGATGCGGTGGGTGAAGATGTGGCCGCGTTCGAGGTCGCCGGCGAGCTGCACCTCGTCGATGGCGACGAAGGCGGCATCGGTCTCTCGCGGCATCGCTTCCACGGTGCAGACGGAATATCTCGCGCTCGCCGGCACGATCTTCTCTTCGCCGGTGATCAGCGCCACCTTGCTGGCGCCGACCTTCTCGCAGACGCGCGTATAGACCTCGCGGGCAAGGAGCCTCAGCGGCAGACCGATGATGCCGGTGTCGTGCGACACCATGCGCTCGATGGCGAGATGGGTCTTGCCGGTGTTAGTGGGGCCGAGCACGGCCGTTACGTCGCGGCCGGAAAGGATCAGCGGCTGGGAGGGTTTCGGCTGGATATTCATCGGCTCGGAAATGAGGCTTTCTGCCGCTTGTTGTCGGGGACGCGGCGGTGCCGCCGCGTGTGACAGGGCACACATAGGGATTTCAGACGCGAAGCGAAAGCGGAATGTTCCCATCAAGAGATGGCGCGACGACAGGCAAGGTCAAAATCCGCGGCCGATTAACCGTTGGAACGAGTCTGGAACGAATCGGCGACGAATCACTGACTCGCTCTGATTCAGGTTTTGTTCACGGCTATATGTGGATTTTTTGACCATGAGTCTCACCACATGCTGAATCTGTGAACTGGCCCGTTTCGTGCTTGGCTCGCGCTGGTTCCGGAGCGTCGTTAACCTTTGCGGGGGAGCGACCGCGACGGACTCGAGCGCGGCCGCCAACATTGTGAAATGGTTGATCTTTCCTAACCGGCGTTAATCTTGTTCGCGCCTATTTCCGGCGCGGCGCGTTAACTTCTCGGCCAAAGCCGGAACGAATCGGCGACGAATCAGCGATCTGCAAAACTTCCTGTTTTGTTCACCCCTAGATATGGTGTTGTCCAAAGCTTGTGCACCGAAAATCCACAGCTTGTGAACCGGGTTTCCCACAGGGCGCGGGGAGGCTGTTAACTTTTGCGTGCCAAATTGAGGCATGCCCACCCGGTGCTGCCGGAGCGCAGACAAAAACAGGCGGCCCGTTTGCGGCGGGCCGCCTGCCATCGGTGTCAGAAGAGTTCAGCCGAACAAGATCTCAGGCGAAATACTGGCCGCCATTGGCGCTTATGGTCGAGCCGGTGATGAAGCCTGCGTCTTCGGAGGCGAGGAAGACAACGCAGCGCGCAATCTCCTCCGGCTCGCCGAGACGGCCGACCGGGATCTGAGCGATGATCGATTCCCGCACTTTTTCCGGCACGGCCATGACCATGTCGGTGGCGATGTAGCCGGGGCAAACAACGTTGACGGTGATGCCGGCGCGGGCGCCTTCCTGGGCAAGCGCCTTGGTAAAGCCGATATCGCCGGCTTTCGAGGCCGAATAATTGACCTGGCCCATCTGGCCTTTCTGGCCGTTGATCGAGGAGATGGTGATGACGCGGCCGAACTTCCTATCGCGCATGCCGTTCCATAGCGGATGCGTCATGTTGAAGACGCCGGAAAGGTTGGTGTCGATGACCTCCTTCCACTGCTCGCGGGTCATCTTGTGGAACATGGTGTCGCGGGTGATGCCGGCATTGTTGACCAGCACCGAGACCGGACCGAGATCAGCCTCGACTTGGGCGATGCCGGCGGCGCAAGCGTCATAATCGGCGACCGACCATTTGTAGACGGGGATGCCGGTCTCGGCCTTGAATTTCTGGGCCGCCTCGTCATTGCCGGCATAGTTCGCGGCGACCGAATAGCCGGCATTCTTCAGGGCCACCGATATCGCCGCACCGATGCCGCGCGATCCGCCCGTGACGATTGCTACCTTGCTCATGCATTTCCTCCCTTTGGTCGGAAGAGCGAATAGGGAGTGGCGAATAGCGAGTAGGGATCGATAGCCCGTCGTGCAACGCCATTTCCCCCTATTCGCTACTCCCCATTCGCTATTCGCTCAGTTCGCCATTCGCTCAGTTCAAGGCTTCCACACACATCGCAACGCCCATGCCGCCGCCGATGCAAAGCGTCGCGAGGCCCTTCTTTGCGCCGCGGCGGCGCATCTCGTAGACCAGCGTGTTGAACACGCGGGCGCCCGAGGCGCCGATCGGATGGCCGATGGCGATGGCGCCGCCATTGACGTTGACGATCGAGGGATCCCAGCCCATGCCCTTGTTGACGGCGCAGGCCTGCGCGGCGAAGGCCTCGTTGGCCTCGACGAGATCGAGGTCCTTGGCCGACCAGCCGGCCTTCTCCAGCGCCCGCTTCGAGGCCGGGATCGGGCCGGTGCCCATGATCGCCGGATCGACGCCGGCGGTCGCCCAGGAGGCG
>NZ_RZST01000430.1:0-4284 GCF_003997575.1 Mesorhizobium sp. M1A.F.Ca.IN.022.07.1.1 | reverse complement strand
GGGTTTAGGCACCTGCGACGCCCGCCTTCAGGCTGAGGAACAGGGTCACAGTATTCGGGAAACCGAAATCGCCAAGCTTCTTGTCGACGTCGAGCAAGTTGCCGGCCTCATCCTTGAATTCCCAATTCTCGGCTGGTTGGGCGACATTCTGCGTGTTCTCAAGGGCTTTGGTACGAATGACGTGAAGCGGCTGGTTGGGATTGGCTTCGACCTGCGTGGGCTGGCCGTTCACCACCACCGTGATCTCGATCTTGCCCGGTCCGCCGCCGTGATTATCGCCCTTACCCGAATCCTTCGACATTGTCCTACTCCTGTGGCTTGCCAACCGCCCCACGCCCTGGCACCCACCTGCGAGTGAGACCGGCGGTCTTCAATCGTTCACCCGGCGCCACGGCCGCGAGTACGCGAAAGACAGGGGATAAGCTACCGAATCGGTGCTTGCCTTCTTTTATGGGTGACTTGAGCCGCAAGTAAATGGTCTCAAATTGCTCCTCACAACTATAATCGATTAGAGCAATGCGAAAATATTGGCGACACGCCTATTCATCTGCTCTCTCACTCGCCTGCTCCGTGCTCGGCAAGGGGAGCTTTGATCTGCGTCACGCGTCCCCAAGCAGCTGATTGCGCCGGCAGCGCCATAGGAACCGTCGTTCAGAGTCTTCACCACTCAAGCACCCGCATGGATGCATGCCGACGCTCGTCTCCACAAAACAGCGCAAGTGGTGCCTTGTTGGATAAGGTCGCCTCGTACCTGGTGCAGCATCTCTCGGAACGCATGCCGCTGCGAGACCAGGCCTCATCATCGCGTCACATAGGAGCTGAAGCTTTCCGGATCGGGTATCCAATCGGCATCCAGTTGCTCGGCGATATGGTTGAATTCTGCCCTCAGGACAAGAGTGAGTAGAGCAGCCCCGCTACGAAAATCCCATCCTGGTTCGTTTGACGCATCGACTATTCAGATTGATTGGCGTGATACCCGGCGCGGCCGCAACACGCGAGGCCGTCAACCGCTGAGCAGAAAACCAGCCTTCGCCTTCCGCGGCGGCGGACCTCGTCAGCCTCTCGAAAGCTTGCCTGAGTAGGTTGCTCATGTGATCTGTGGAAGTGAGGATAGCGTGCACCCGTACAAACTAGACATTCATCGTGGCAGCTTGGCTGCAGGTGCAGCACGCCGTACCGCACGAGCAAGCGGACAGGCCGGCCAAGCCGGTTTTGAGCAGCACTTGGGCGAACTGCAGGCGGCGGACGAGTTGATGGGTGCGCCAGGCGAGGAGGTCCTCGTCAATGGCTCGCATGGTAAAGGTGAGTTGAGACCAACGAAGAGGCAGAGGATCCAAAGCAATCTGCAGCATGCTGTCACTGAGCGGCAACCAGGTGAGGTTGGCAACTCAGGCGCTCGCGTGATGATGCAACTCCCCACCCATCAGGTGGGTACATCGGAACGGGAGGCGCAACTTGTGATGCAGGGGGACGAGCACGAATACACCCCAGCACCGCATCTCGACGGGTCGATGCCCTCGACAGTGCAGCCGGATCGTCCAATTGTGGTCCCCGACGGTGCCGACAAGCGTCCTGTTTATTCCAACGATGCCACCGCCATCGAAGGGCTGAAGTCAGCACTCCTTGCGGGTAAAGCCAGGCCGGACACGGTCACTCGCAGCACAAATTCTCTTTTCGGCTTTAGTCGTTGGCTCTTTCAAAACAACAAGCCAGGGCTTGCTGCTCGGCTTTACCATCCGTCGCTGAGCCAGGATCTCGAGGAGTACGAGAGTAGGGGTGGTTCCTCCACCGTGGCTGGCGCACTGCGTCAATTGATGAAGTCGATGGGCGGAGCCGGCCCGATTGTGGGTCGCGCTGTCCTGAACCCCCATCCTGACGACGCCGCGCTCACCAGACATTTCAGATCCGCGAGCGGCTACGCAACTGCTCTTAACCATTTCAGTCATTACCTACGTCAAAATGACAAGCTCGGAATTGCGGGTCGCATTTACGATAAATCGCTGGATAAAGATGTTGAGAGCTACAAGGCCGCCTCCTCTAATGGTGGAGCTCCGATCGAATCTGCGCTGGTTTATCTCCGCAAGAACCCGCCGCGCGTTATACTCGGGAATCATCTGGAAAACGCGGTCAGCATGGAGGCTCGTCCCCGTGGCGACGCTGCTCAGCATACCGCACCACAGCAGGGATTCGATTGGCCAGAGGAGCTCCTGCCGGTAGGTTATAAGGAGGGCACCGATCTACCATTGTCTCTCGCCCCAACCGCGCACCAACACCAAGCGCCCGACTTTGGAGAGGCCGTCCCTCACTTGAACTGGCGCCACGGCGACCAGGGCGCCCCGGAGGAGCTGGTAGCTGCACGGGACAGGAGCAGCCCGCTGCCAAGCGAGGCGGTGCCACATAAATCTGGACGGGGACTCGCTACGCAGCCCAGATTGTGGGCGGAGAAATCCGCCTCGCCAGAGCTCTTTCGACGGCGGGCGGAGCAGGCTCTGCCGGCGTCCGCCAGAGGTGTGGAGACATCCTCCGCGGTTGATGAAGCCGCGCAGGCCGCTCGCCAAGCTTTGGCTTGGTTGCAGCAGGAGATGGAGGGGATCGAACCGATGCAGGATCCTCATAAGGTGGCTACACCGGAATGTGAGGCGCAGCTCGTCAGGCAGAGGGATGAGCACGAATCCACCCCAGCACCGCATCCCGGAGGTGGTGGGTCGATGCCCTCGACAGTGCAGCCGGATCGTCCAATTGTAGTCCCCGACGGTGCCGACAAGCGTCCTGTCTATTCCAACGATGCGACCGCTATCGAAGGGCTGAGGGCAGCATTCCACGCGGGTAAGGCCAAAGCGAACACGGTCACTTACAATGTAAATTCTCTTTTCGGCTTTAGTCGGTGGCTCCTTCAAAACAACAAGCCAGGGTTTGCTGCTCGGCTTTACCATTCGTCGCTGGATCAGGATCTCAAGGAGTACGAGAGTACGGGTGGTTCCTCCACCGTGGCTGGCGCACTGCGTTACCTCAAGAAGTCGACAGGCGGAGCCCAGATTATGGCTCGCCCTGTCGTGATCCCCTATCCTGACGATGCCGAGCTCATTAGAAATTACAGAGCCGCTTCGACCAAGGAGTACCTGGCAGCGCCTGCGACCGGACGGAATCCAGATACCGTGGGCGGCTATACAAATTTTCTTAGACATTTTAGTCAGTACCTGCGTCAAAATAACAAGCTTGGGATTGCGGCTCGGATTCACGACAAATCGCTGGATAAAGATGTTGAGAGCTTCAAGGCTGTCTCCTATGGTAATAGGCTAAGTATCAGTTCTGCATTGGCTCACCTCCGGGATATCCTGCCGCGCATTGTGCTCGGGCGCGAAACTGTCCTTTCTGCTCATCCGGCAGACGCAGTCACCAGGCGCGTTGGGGCCGCTGCTGAAGCTGGGCCAGCGGCACCGGCAAGAGCTCCCCAACCCGCCTCGCCAGCAACCGCTAGGCTGCCAGGCACCTACCGCGGCCTTCCACTGGTTGATGTGACCACACTGACTACCAGTTCCTCTGGGGCTCAGATCGGGGCGCTCGATCCGACAGCCCCGTCCAACGTTGCAACGGGGCGGGTGCTCGGCGCCGCCGAATGGCTGAGCGACGCCCATATCCAGAGAGATTACAATTTGCTGGAGGGGCAACTGCAGGGGATCAATCCGGCGCTCGCTGCCCGGACTCGGCTGGTGGATCCTTCCGTATCCCATCTACTGCGACACACGTCGCCGCAAGACGCTCGAGGCATATTGCAGTCCATCTATAATCAAAACAACGCCACAGCCGACTTCCTGTTCTTGCCAGTGAATAATGGCACGGCTACTAGCCCCGGCACCCATTGGTCGCTGCTGCTCGTTGATCGCCGCGACCCGGAAAGGCGGTTCGCCTATCACTACGACTCCCTCCAGCGAGAGGGATATAACGACGTGCCTGCAAAACAGCTCGCAGGACTGCTGAATGCCACCTTGGCGCCAGCCCCCATGGCCAGACAGACGAACCATTATGATTGCGGCGTATTTGTCCTGGAGGGCACGTGGGCGCTGGTTGAACGATTGGTGAAAGGGCAGCGGCCAGACCACGAGCCGCTGCCCCTCGACAACCTCGTTGCCGATCGGCAGGCGCTGCAAGACCGGCTAAGGAGGCGCTTGCCGCACGAGGAAGAGCCGCGGCAGCTGCTGGAGGATGAACCCGCCTCCCCACCGATGATGGCATTCGAGCCAGGGGAACTGCGGCAACTGTTGGAAGACGAGCCTGCCTCCCCAC
>NZ_RZST01000042.1:0-24606 GCF_003997575.1 Mesorhizobium sp. M1A.F.Ca.IN.022.07.1.1 | reverse complement strand
GGCAATATGCGCGGCCCATTCGCCATCGACGATGATATAGCCGTCGCCGAACCGCATTTCGGCATGAACAAGTCGCCCGTCGCTGTCGTTCGCCAGCATGCTCGGCTCGAAGCCGAACGCCGCCTGAAGCCAGGCCAAAGCCGCGCGGGGATCTTGATAGAAGACGCCGGAGCCGAGGACAGCGTGCTTGAACGGGTCGTCGATCGGCATGAGCGAATATCAGGCCTGCTCGGTGCGCGCCGCGCGGCGGCGCTGCCGTTCGCCCTTCGGGCTCTGCACGATGCGCACCCGCTTGACGCGGCGCGGATCGGCGTCGAGCACGTGGAATTCGAAGCCCGGTATGGCCTGCACCACTTCGCCACGGGCCGGAACCCGGCCGAGCGTGTTGAAGATCATGCCGCCGATGGTGTCGACATATTCACCGTGCTCGCCCGCGGCGAAATCCTCGCCGATCATCTTGGCGACGTCGTCGATCTCGGCCTTGCCGTCGACCACGAACACGCCCTCCCCGATCCGGGTGATCATCGGCTCGTCGTCGTCGTGCTCGTCCTCGATGTCGCCGACCACCATCTCGACGATGTCCTCGAGCGAGGCGAGGCCGTCGGTGCCGCCATATTCGTCGATGACCAGCGCCATCTGGGTCCGCGTCGTCTGCATGCGCCCCATCAGGTCGGAAGCAAGCATCGATGGCGGCACGAACAGCACCGGACGGATCAGGTCGAGATCGCCGATGGTGCGGGCGAGATCGACCTGGGCCAGATCGAGGATGGTCGGCGCCTGGGCCTTCCTGTTCGCCCGGCCCTTCTTGACGCGGGCGACCTTGGTGATGTGGGCGAGAACGTCGCGTATGTGGACCATGCCGCGCGGATCGTCGAGCGTTTCGGAATAGACCGGCATGCGGGAATGACCGGACTGTTCGAAGAGGCCAAGCAGATCGCCAAGCGAGGTGGTGATCTCGACCGCCTCGATATCGGCACGCGGCACCATGACGTCCTCGACGCGCACTTCGCGCAGCCGCAGGATGTTGTTGAGCATCGCACGTTCGCCGGGCGAGAAGGATTCGGCATCGGTGGCCGTTTCGGCCAGCGCGTCGGCGATCTCCTCGCGCAGGTTGGTGCCGTTGCGGTGCCTGAACAGGCCTAGCACGCGATCGAAGAGAGAAGGACCGGCATGCGGAGGCTCGGCGGCCACGCTGCCGGTCGGAATACTCGGACTGGAGCCCTCTTCCGATTTTTCGGAAGGCTTGGCCGCACTGCCGGCGTCCGGACGGGCGGCAGTTTCTGGTTTGTCGTTCATCGCCATCAGGTCAATTGGTCTTTTTTGTTACGCGTAGGGATCGGGAATGGCAAGCCTCGCAAGCGCCGCGCGCTCGATCGCTTCCATCTCCTCGGCCTCGGCGTCGGTCTCGTGATCATGGCCCAGAAGATGCAGCAGGCCATGGATGACGAGATGGGTGATATGGTTCGCCAGCGGCTTGTCTTCCAGTGCGGCCTCACGCGCAACGGTCTCGGAAGCAAGCACGATGTCGCCCAACATCGGCGGCAGCTCGGCGCCTTTCGGAACGGAAAAAGCCGGGAAAGACAGCACGTTGGTCGGCTTGTCCTTGCCGCGCCATTCGGCGTTGAGAGTGCGGATATGGGCGTCGTCGGAAAAAACGACGCTGAGCTCCGAAGCGCCGCTCGCGCCGGTTTCGGCAAAGGCGGCAGCGACGGCCTGATCGACCAGGTGCGCCAGCTCGGCCTCAGGGGGCCAGTCGCCGGCCTCGACGAAAATATCGATGTCGACCGGCGTCTTGCCGCTGGATCCCGGATTTTCAGCCATGGGCTTGGATCAGCTCTCGGCGCCGAGGCCCCTGGCGAACTTGCCGTCCCGGTCATAGGCCTTGACGATCTCGGCAACCAGTGGATGGCGCACGACATCGCCCTCGTTGAAGCGGACCGTGACTATGCCCGGCACGCCGTCGAGGATGCGCAGCGCCTCGACCAGGCCCGACTTGGTGTTGGGCGGCAGGTCGATCTGGGTCGGATCGCCGGTGACGATCATGCGCGAGTTCTCGCCGAGACGGGTGAGGAACATCTTCATCTGCATCGGCGTGGTGTTCTGCGCCTCGTCGAGGATCACCGCGGCATGCGCCAGCGTGCGGCCGCGCATGAAGGCTAAAGGCGCGATCTCGATGACCTCGGCGGCGATCGCCCGCTCGACCTTGTCGGCCGGCATCATGTCGTATAGCGCGTCGTAGAGGGGCCGCAGATAGGGGTCGACCTTCTCCTTCATGTCGCCGGGCAGGAAGCCGAGCCGCTCGCCGGCTTCGACCGCCGGGCGCGACAGCACGATGCGCTCGACCATGCCGCGCTCGAGCAGCATCGCCGCATGGGCCACCGCCAGATAGGTCTTGCCGGTGCCGGCCGGGCCGATGCCGAAGACCATTTCGGAGCGCTCCAGCGCGCGCATATAGGCGTCCTGGTTGAGCGAGCGGGCATAGATCGTGCGCTTGCGCGTGGCAATCTGGGCGGCCGAAACCTTGCCCTTGCGCTCCATGGTGGGCAGCGTCAGCTGGTCGTCGGCGGCGATCGCCATGCGCACGGCGCCGTCGACGTCGGACTGGCCGATATCGACGCCCTTCTGCAGAATGCCGTAGAGCGTGTCGAGCGCGCGGCGCGCCTGCTCGGCGGCCGAAGCTGTGCCCTTGATCGCAAGCTGGTTACCGCGCGAACGGATATCGACGCCGAGCTTCTGCTCGAGACGGGCCAGATTCTCGTCGAACTGGCCGTATAGGGCGCTGGCAAGCTTGTTGTTGTCGAAGGTCAGTACGATGTGCGCCATGTCGGAGGCCCCGGATGCCTGGTTCTGGGGCGGATTCTTCAGTTCAGCAGCGCTCAACCGTCTCTCCTCATCTGCCGAGGCTTGTGGCTATGCATGTCGTTGTCCCGAAACCGCGAGCACTTTTTGGGCGACATGCATCAGGCCAACTCGGCGAACAGGCTGTTGGGACCTGTCTTCGTGATTCGTACGTCGATAATGTCACCGATTCCGCCGGCCTTGTCGTCAACAATAACAGGCTGCAGCCAGGGCGAGCGGCCGACGATCTGACCGGCATGGCGGCCGGGCTTCTCGATCAGCGTGCTGACCGTGCGGCCGACCAGGCTGGCGATGAATGCCTTCTGCTGCTCGTTGACCAGCGCCTGCAGGCGCTGCAGCCGCTCGTCCTTCACGGCTTCCGACACATGGCCGTCCATCTCGGCGCCCGGCGTGCCGGGACGCGGCGAATATTTGAACGTGAAGGCCGAAGCGTAATTCACCTCGCGCACCAGTTCGAGCGTTGCCTCGAAATCCGCTTCCGTCTCGCCGGGGAAGCCGACGATGAAGTCGCCGGACATGGCGATATCGCCGCGGGCGGCGCGGATGCGATCGATGAGCGCCAGATAATCGCGTGCCGTATGCCTGCGGTTCATCGCCTTCAGTATCCGGTCGGAGCCAGACTGCACTGGTAAATGCAGATAGGGCATCAAGGCCGGCAGGTCACGGTGCGCGGCGATCAATTCATCATCCATGTCGCGCGGATGGCTGGTGGTGTAGCGCAGCCGCGCTAGGCCGGGAATTTTCGCCAGGCGGAAGAGCAGGCGGCCGAGGCCCCATTCCGCGCCGTTTTCGCCCTCGCCGTGCCAGGCGTTGACGTTCTGACCGAGCAGCGTCACCTCGCGCACGCCAGCCTCGGCGAGGCGCTCGGCCTCGGCGACGATCTGGGCCACCGGCCGCGAGACTTCGGAGCCGCGCGTATAGGGCACGACGCAGAAGGTGCAGAACTTGTCGCAGCCCTCCTGCACGGTAAGGAAAGCGGTCACGCCGCGCTTTGCCAGTTCGGCGCGCTTCGGCTGCGGCAGATGCTCGAATTTGTCCTCAATGGCGTAGTCGGTCTCGACGATCTTCTCGCCGCCGCGCACCCTCGCCAGCACGTCGGGCAGCCGGTGATAGGTCTGCGGGCCGATGACGAGATCGACGGCCGGCGCACGGCGTATGATTTCCGCCCCTTCGGCCTGTGCCACGCAGCCGGCGACGCCGATCAGCAGCTCACGGCCGGCCTCGGCGCGCTCGGCCTTCATGTCGCGGATGCGGCCAAGCTCCGAATAGACTTTTTCGGCTGCCTTCTCGCGGATGTGGCAGGTGTTGAGCAGCACCAGATCGGCGTCTTCGACGGCGTCGGTGGCGACATAGCCGTCGGCCGCCAGCGCATCGGTCATACGCTGGGAATCGTAGACATTCATCTGGCAGCCATAAGTCTTGACGAAGACTTTTTTCGCCGCCCCGGCATGCACCGGCTCGCGCTCAGGCGCGGTGCCGATGTCGTGGCTTTCAATCGTGTTCAATTCCATCGGGCGGCTTCTAACGCCTTTCCGCGACAAAAAACAGCCGATTCCGGCAGGCTACGGCGCCGCGCGTCGGTTTTTCAAGCTATGCGCTGACGACTGGGACGCGGCTCGGCGAGCGCAGCTTGCATCATCTCGCGCACTCTCGCTTCCATCAATCTTGCCGTTTCCTTGCGGTTAGAACCCTTGGAGAAGGGCACCGGATCACCGAAATGCACTTCGGCATCGAGCGAGCCCTCGGCAAGCAAGCCCTTCAAATGCGGCATCAGATCCTGGTCGCCGATCCAGGCGGCGATCGGCCGGTGACGGCGGCCCATCGGCACGCCATGCAGGCGCGTATAAGCGATCGCCACCGGCTGGATGAAGACCTGGTCCGCCGCCCCTTCCGAAATCGCCATCGAGGCAGCGCCGAACAAGGTGCTCTTGAACGGCAGCACCAGATTGCCGTCGCCGGTCGAACCCTCGGCGAACAGCACCATGGCATCGCCCTTGGCCATGCGTCTGGCGATCTCGCTCGCCTGGTCGCCGGAGGTGCGCCTGCGCTCGCGCTCGATGAAGACGGTGCGCTGCAGCTTGGACAGCATGCCGATCATCGGCCAGCCTTCCATGTCGGCCCTGGCGATGAACTTCACATCGACAAAGGAGCCGAGCACCATGATGTCGGTCCAGGAGATGTGGTTGGCCGCGATGAGCAAGGGGCGCTGCTTCGAGAGCGCGCCTTTGACGTGCACGCGCATGCCCAGCGCCTTGAGGATCATGCTGTGCCAGATTTTGAGGACGACCGTCTCCGGCCAAAGCCTCGTCTTCATCGACAGGAGCTGCAGCGGCGCCAGCACCAGCGTGCCGGCGGCGACGAGGCCGAACGCCACGAAAATCCGCAATTTCTTGATCATTCGCTCCGGCCCTATCCCACGGTCTGGCTAGCGAAGATCGCGGCGCATGACAAGCGCGCCGGTCGGGCCGTGCTCGGTCGACCGGTAGTAGTTCGGACGCTGGCCGACCTGACGGAAGCCCAGCCGGCGATAGAGCGCGATGGCCGGCGTATTGGTCTCGTCGACCTCGAGGAACAGCGCCTCGGCGCGCTGCGCATGCAATTCGCGCAGCACCGCATCGATCAATTGCCAGCCAAGCCCCTGGCGCCGATGGGCGCGAGCCACCGCGACCGTAAGGATCTCGCCCTCGCCTGCCGCGAGCCGCGCCAGCACGAAACCGACCGGCGGCTTCGCACCCTGCCCGGTCTCGCGCGCGGCGTAACCGAACACGGTGTCCTGTTCGAGCAGTGCCGCGAACTCGCCATCGGTCCAGGGGCGAACGAAATCCTCGCGATGCAGCACCGCAACGGCGGCGCTGTCGGCCACCGTCAGCGGCTCCAGCGCATAATCCCTGCGGCGCGGCTGAAAGAAAGGGATGCGCATCAGGATTTTTTTCCCTTTGGTGCATGATCTTCTCCAGAACCCGGCTTCCCGGATTCATGGCTCCGCCTTGGCAGAATGAAACCGGCCTGCGGCTTGGCGTCGGCGCCGCGCAGATAGAGCGGCTTCGGCTTTGCGCCTGGCCCTTTCGCCGGCCGATGGCCGGGATCTTCAGCGCCAGGGCCAAGCCGCGCGCGGTCGAGACGCCGACGCGCAGGCCAGTGAAAGAACCGGGGCCGATCGAGACGGCTACAGCGTCCAAGCCTTGGTAGCCGATCCCGCTGGCCTTCAATGCCGCCTCGATGACGGCCATCAGATGCTCGGCATGCCCTTTGCCGAGGTCGAGCACCTGGCGGCCAAGCTCGATGCCAGCGTCAGCGTCGTGTACGCAGGCGGCGCAGAGATTGGCGGCGCAGTCGATGGCGAGCAGCTTCATAGGGCCGGTTAACCAACTGGATCAAAACACATTCCCTGTGCCCGGCATGGCCCGCCGCCGCAAGGGCCACGCCGCATAAATGTTATGCGGCTTGGCTTTAGCGCGACATCAGCGAAGCTGGCCTTGACAGCGATCAGCCCGCAGCCGCGATGCGCAGCACGTGGTTGTCCCAGACATAGTCAGGTTCGGCGCGCGACCCGCCCGCACCGCCGACGATCTCGCCAGCGCCGGTCGTTGCCATGAAGTCGGCGCCGTCCGGCGCGAGACCGCAAACTTCGACCAGCGACTTCGTTGCGACAACGCGTCCGCTGGCGGCATCGATGACGGCCAGCGAATTACCCTCCGGCGAGGTCACGGCGACGGTGCCGGCATCGGGATTGGCGGCAACCGAGCCGATATAGTTGCGGAAGCCCGACAGCACGTCCTGCGGCATCTCCAAAAGCTCGAGCTCCTTGCCGCGCGCGGCGCGGCCGACCAGCGCCGGCCGGTCAGTCGCCGGCCCGCGATACTGGCAGCCGAACCAGACGGTGCCCGCCTGGTCGCGGTCCATATGACGGATCGACAGCTGATGCAGCGCCGGCGGCAATTCGTGCTTTTCGATCAGGTCGCCAGTGATGCGGTCGACCAGCGTGTAGGAAGGCTTCATCGTTGCGATGTTGAGCTCGGCGCGGCCGAAATCCGGATGCGTTTCGATGCCGCCATTCGCGACGGCGAGCGTCCTGCCGTCGCCGAGCAGCAGCAGTTCGTGCGGACCCGTGCCGTAGGTCGGGAACTCGCCGATGCGGCTGAACTTCGCCCGCGCGTCATAGACGCCGACGACGCCGGCGGCGTTGTCGAAATCATTTTCCGTTGCATAGAGCAGCGCGCCGTCGGGCGAGAACACGCCGTGACCGAAGAAGTGCCGGCCGGCGATGCTGGCGATGGTCAAAGGCTCCTCGCGGCCGGTGTGGTCGAAGACCATCGCGAAGGTGCCGGGCTGGCGGGCGAAGACGATCGAGCGTTTCGACACCGGATCGAACGCGACGTCGTGGCCACGGTCGGGCAGATCGAGCGTGTGCAGGATCTTGCCGGCCTCGGAGAGCACGGCGGCGCCGAAGCTGCCGTCGCGCCTGACGAAGGCCGTGGCGAAGACGGCGCCCGTTGCAAGCGTCTCCGCCCAGGCGCGCGGCGCCATCGCGGCGGCGAAGCCGGCGCCGGCGGCACGCAGAAAGTCGCGGCGATCGATGAGCGGCGTCGTCACGGCGTCAATCACCATCCAGCGACGAAAAGCCGGCGGTGAGGCCAAACTCGGCGGTCATCCTGGTGCCGATCAGGGTCGAGAGGCTGGAGGTGATCAGCGCGAGATGCTCGAGCTTGTCGCGCAGCGCCGGATCGGCGAGCGCCTTATCGATCGGGCCGCCAACAGACTTCGCCGTCGCCACGCCGTTGGTCAGCTGGATGTGGATGGATTCGGCCATCCACCGCGCATCGGCGGGCAGCGCATCGCCAAGCTTCGAGGCCTGGAACAGCTTGTCGATGCCGGACAGATTTCCGGCCAGCGAATTCAGCGTGTTCTGCGAACGCCAGTAGATCGCCTGCTTCGGCTTGTCAGCATCGGGCTTCGCGCCAAGAAAACCTTTGAGCCGCACGTCGCGGATCATTTCCAGCTCATTGATGAAAACGCCGACCAGTTCCGTGACCGCTTCGGTGCCATCACGATAGAGCGGGTTCTTCGGCCCCGGATTGGCCCAGAGCGAGGCAAAACCATCGGGCTTGCTCCATGCTTCGCGGACCTCGCCGGCAATCGCCTGGATGTTGCTGGCCACCGCCGCCCCGTAGGCGCAGCGATAGGGATCGTCCTTACTGGCAAGCGTTTCGGCACCATCGCCGAACAGCACATATTCCAACGCACCGAGGCCCTGCATGGCAACGCTCTTTCGCGCGAGTTGCGCCGGATCGTCGGCGGATGGATCCTTGGCAACGAGGGTCGACTGCACCTGCCTCAATCCGATGCTCTTGCGGTCCGGCCAGTACAGCATGCGCTCCAGCCGGTTGTTTTCCTTGATGGGCCCGAAGGCGATGATCTCGGCCACCGACCAGGCTTCGACTGTGGCGGAAAACTCGGTACGCGCCGCGTCGAGATTTTGCTGGGACGGCGCATTGCAGAGCTGGCGCATCGCCTGGGTCAGGGTCCCGGCATGATCGTCGAGGCTGGCGTAGGCCGGGCGGACGAAGCCGTCGATCGCGCGTCCGATAAGATCGGAAGCTTTGACCGCGGCCTGGGTCGGCAAGGCCGCGGCCAGCAAGAAAGGAAGGGCAAGCGCGGCGGCACGTCGGTTAAACATCAGAGCGACTCCAGGAATTTGATCAGCGCATCGCGGTCGGCCGCAGCTGCGCCGGCAAAGCGGTCGCGCGCCTTCTGGCCCTCGCCGCCATGCCACAGGATCGCCTCTTCGAGCGTCCGCGCGCGGCCGTCATGCAGATAGAAGCTGTTGCCATTGACCGTGGCGGTCAGGCCGATGCCCCAGAGCGGGGGCGTGCGCCATTCGCTGCCGCTCGCTTCCCCCACGCGCTGCCCGTCGGCGAGACCCTCGCCCATGTCGTGCAGCAGGAAATCGGAATAGGGCCAGATCAGTTGGAAGGCTTGCGCCTTGTTGGGCGTGCCGCGCATGGTGACGAATTTCGGCGTGTGGCAGGAAATGCAGCCCATCTCGTAGAACTGCTTCTTGCCGGAAAGAACCTCCGGCTTGTCGAGGTCGCGCCGCGCCGGCACAGCGAGGTTCTGCGAATAGAAGGTGACGAGGTCCATGACCGGGGGCGGCGCTTCCGCCGCGCCCAGGCGCTCTTGGACGCCATTCGGCAGGGTAAGGCACGCCTTCTCAGCCTCGGTGCAATCGCCCCAATGCTTCGGCACTTCAGGCGTCGAGATGCCGATATCGCCGGCAAAGGCATCGGCGGCCTGCTGCCGGATCGATGCGGCCTGAGCTTTCCAGCCGAAGCGGCCCAAAGTTATCGCGCCGCTCAACTCCTCGCGAACTATGTTCGGCCGGCCGGAGATGCCGTCGCTGTCGCGGTCATGCGGATCGGCAAGGGCAAGGATGTCGGCCGGGGCGATCTCCTCGATCAGTCCGAGCCCGATCATTGGCGGCGTCAGGCGCGGCGACAACGTCGTGCGCGGGTCGAGCGGGCCATAGCCCAGATTCTCGACCGAGTAGCGGGGCTTGCGCAGCAAAACGACGGCACCGTCACCCAGCGTGACCTTCTCTTCCGAATAGTCGATGCGCATGTGGCCTTCACCCTTGAGGCCGGGAACGGCCAGATCCTGCAATTGCGAGCCATAGACAGGATCGGGGAAATTCGGCAGCTTATGGTTGGCAAGTTCGGCTCTCTCCTCGGCATTGCTTGCATCGCGCGCCAGCCGCAAGAACATCGAGGTCGAGCCTGTGCCGCTTCCCGGCGGACGGCCGCGACCATCCTTCACATGGCAGTTCTGGCATGCGCGTTCGTTGAACAGCGGCCCGAGCCCGTCGGACGCTTGGGTCGATGACGGCGACGACACCCAGTTCTTGCGAAAAAGCGCATTGCCGAGCTTGAAGGTCCCTTCCTCCTCGAAGGTGATGTTGGCGGAAGGCTGCGAGAAGGCCTCGCGGTTGACGCCCTTCCTCGACGTGCCGGCGCCGCCCTGCATCAACTCGAACGATTCGGGCTTTGTAAAGTCGGTCGTAAGCTTGGTGACCGCCAGCACCCGCGCCTGATCCCCCGGCGTCAGATCTGTGCGGCTCGTCGGCAGACCCGCCGGCTCGCCCGCCATGGCGGGAGCAGAAAGCGTGATTGCCAGCAAGAGCGTGGCACCGCGCCAGATCCGGTATCGCGGGTTCCTCGGGAGCAGCAGGCCGGCTATCTCGGCCCGCCATGAGCGGCGCGAAAAATCTATCGGGCGCCGCATTCCCGCATGTCCTTACTCCGCCTCGTTGGCCGAGTCGGCGTTGAGCTGGCCGTACTTTTCCTCGCCGATCGAGGCGAGCAGGTCGAGCTGACTCTCCAGGAAGTCGATGTGGCCTTCCTCGTCCGTCAGCAGATCCTCGAACAATTTCATCGACACGTAGTCGCCCGCATCCTGGCAAATCTCGCGCGAGCGCTTGTAGGAGGTGCGCGCGTCATATTCGCCGGCCAGATCGGATTCGAGCACTTCCTTCACATTCTGGCCGATACGCAACGGCGCGACCGACTGCAGGTTCGGATGGCCTTCGAGGAAGATGATGCGGGCAACCAGCCGGTCGGCGTGATGCATTTCTTCGATCGATTCCGCCCGCTCCTTCTTTGCCAGCTTGGTGTAGCCCCAGTCTTCGAGCAGACGATAATGGACCCAGTACTGATTGACGGCACCAAGCTCCAGAAACAGGGCTTCGTTAAGCCGCTCGATGACCTGCGGTTCGCCTTTCATGGGTTCTGCTCCCGAATTGGCCGCGCAGTCCTCTGACGCGGTCCAGGTGTGAAACGATATCCGCGCCGCTCCCCTCTGAACGGGCGTGGTAGTTCTCGGTGACCCGAATGATCGTTTCCACCACATTTGGAAAGCAGCCGCAACAGCGGCCGCGCTTGCGCATGACATGATAGACCTTGGCCGGCACGATAAGCTGCCAGGGATCTTCATCCAGCAGACCGATGATCGTCTGCTCGATCTCCTTCTCGGTGATGATGTTGCAATGGCAGATCAGCATTCACTTGCTCTGGCTAGCGGCGCTGTTCCGGCGCCGTTTGGCTTGTTTCTCAATTGAGCATGATCTTGTCCAAAAACCGGCTTCCACTTTTTGGGATCATGCTCGGGTGCTTACTTGAACACCTTGTCCGGAGCATCAAGGCTGTCGGAGCCCTCGAAGGCGATGGCATTGAGCTTGAGCGAGCCGACCGCGCGTTCGATCGACTTGGTCTGGTCGATCAGCGCGTCGATCGCCGCCTGCACAGTGGCGTTGCCTTCCGCATTGCCTTCGGCGATCTGCTGGTCATAGGCCTCGCCGGCCAGCGCCCGCGCCTTGATCGCTTCCATCTTGGCGACCGAAGTATCGAGCTTGTCCGACAGTTCCTTGTCGATCGCAGAATCGGCCACCTTCACCATGTCCGACACCGACGGGCCGGAAACCACGGTGCCGTCGAGGCGCGTATAGTTGGCGTGATAGGCGGCGCGGATGCCGATCGCATCATAGAGATGCGAGTTGTAGGTGTTGTCGGAGAAGCAGTCCTGCTCCTCCTCCGGGTCGTGCAGCAAAAGGCCGAGCTTCATGCGCTCGCCGGCCAGTTCGCCATAGGATAGCGAGCCCATGCCGGTGAGGATGGTGGAGATGCCGGCATTCGGCTCGCCATCGACGAGGGTCTTGCGGGCGGCGCCGTCTTCCTTCCAGTTATTGACCATCTCCTGCAGGTCGTAGACCAGAAGGTCGCTTGCCGACTTCAGATATTCCGCGCGGCGGTCGCAATTGCCGCCAGTGCAGTTCTTGAGATCGTAGTCGGTGTACGGGCGCTCGCCGGCGCCTGGACCGGTCCCGTGCAGGTCCTGGCCCCAAAGCAGGAATTCGATGGCGTGATAGCCGGTCGCGACATTGGCCTCGACGCCGCCGGCTTCCTGCAGCGTGCCTGAGAGGAACTCCGGCGTCAGCTTCGAGGCGTCGACCTTCTTGCCGTTGATCTCGATCTCCTTGTTCGCAATGACGTTCGCCGTATAGAGCGAGTTCTCGTCCGACTCGGTGCCGTAGTTCTTGGCGACATAGTCGATCAGGCCTTCGTCCAGCGGCCAGGAATTCACCTTGCCTTCCCAGTCGTCGACGATCTTGTTGCCGAAGCGGTAGACCTCGGTCTGCTGGTAAGGCACGCGCGCCGCCTTCCAGGCATCGCGGGCAGCGTTGAGCGTCTCTGCCGAGGGCTTGGCGAGAAGCGCGTCGACGGCCTTGTCGAGCGCCTCAGCCGTGATCAGCGAATCCTCGTATTTGGCGAGCGCGATGTCGGCATAGGTCTTGATCACCGCCTTCGCATCGGTTTCGGCCTTCGCCGGCAGCACGAACACGGCCGCCGTCAGCGCCGCGGTGGCGCCGATCGCGGCAAGCCTGCTGCCCCAACGTAGCGCAATAGTTCGCGGCGTGATTATCGCTTTCATCAATCCCATCTCCTCAGAAATTCAATGGCATAGGTATGCGGCCGCCGGCGCGCGGCGCCAGCGCAAGCACGAATGACCGGAAAGGCAAAGTTGCCGCGCAATGGCGCGGCCAATCAGCAAAAGACACCGAAATGCCTCCAATCGAAAGGGTTCAAGGCCCAGACATCAAAGGAATGCGCCAGGAGCGCAGCCCTCCATAAAGCGGCGGAGCGGCTGGAAGTCAACTGGCGGTACAGAGAAAATTCAATTGAAACAACAGTTTAGAATTATTCTAAACTGGAATTATCAACTTTAAGCCGGCGAATGCGGCGGACATCCGGATTGACAGGCGGCCATCCTGGGTGCGACCCGGACCACGGCTCTTGCGGCGGCGGCAGACAATCGCCACTTGGCGGAAGATCCTAGATTTGAAGGCAAAAAGGGCTGCGATGAAGAACGGGGTGGTCATTGTCGGTGCGGGTCATGCCGGCGTGCAGGCGGCCGCTAGCCTGCGTGAGGAAGGCTATGACGGGCCTGTCATCCTGATCGGCGACGAGAACGAGCTGCCCTATCACAAGCCGCCGCTGTCCAAGACCTTCATCAAGGATGCCGAAGCCAAGCCGCAGCCCTTGCGCGGCGAGGCCTTCTATTCCGGCAATGCCATCGACTACCGGCCGGGCGTTTGGATCGACAGGATCGATGGTGGCGAGCGCAGGCTGGACGTTTCCGGCGGCGGCACAATTGCCTTCGACCGGCTGGTGCTGGCCACCGGCTCGCGGCCGCGCCTCCTCAAGCTCGATGGCGCGGAGCTCGCCGGCGTGGTCTCGCTGCGCTCGCTGGCCGATGCGCGGCTGATCCGCGAGTTGAGCGCGCAGAGCGAGGAGGTCGTCATCCTCGGCGGCGGCTTCATCGGCCTCGAAATCGCAGCGACGCTGAGGGCCGCCGGCCGCGGGGTCACCGTCGTCGAGGCGCTCGACAGGCTTCTCGGCCGCGCCGTGGCGCCGGCAATCGCGGCGCATGTGCGCCAGCGCCTGGAGGCTATGGGCGTGCGCCTGCTCACCGGCACCACGGTTGCCCGTCTGGAAGGCGAAGGCGGCCGCGTTTCGGCCGCTATCACGTCAAGCGGCGAGCGCCTGCCGGCGCAATTGGTGATTATCGGCATCGGCGTGGTGCCCAATGTCGAGCTGGCCGAAGCCGCCGGCATCGCGATCGCCAACGGCATCCGCGTCGACCAGCATATGCAGAGCTCGATCCCGGAAATCCTCGCCGTCGGCGATGCCGCCTCCTACCGGCATTGGTTCACCGGCGGCGACGTGCGGCTGGAATCGGTGCAGAACGCCACCGACCAGGCGCGGCTTGCCGCGCGCACCATCGTCGGCCATGCCGAACCCTTCGCGGCCGTGCCTTGGTTCTGGTCGGATATCGGCGACATGAAGCTGCAGATGGTCGGCCTGACGCAAGGCGGCGACAGCCATGTCGTGCTGGGCGAGCCGGCCGAGAACAGGTTCTCGATCTACCACTATGCCGGCAACCGGCTGCTGGGCATCGAATCCGTCAACCGCCCGGCCGACCACATGCTCGGCCGCAAGATGCTCGGCGCCGGCTTCTCGCCCGCGCCTCACACCGTGGCAGCCGGGCCGGATGCGCTGAAGGCCGCGCTTGCGGCCTTCAGCCAGGACGAGCCGGCAAGGGCCAGCGCGTAGAGATTGCCAATTTTTGCCATCAGCCTTACATTGGTTGAATGAGCACGATGAATATCTCACTGCCCGACAGCTTGAAGCATTTTGTCGATCAGCAGGTGACGGAACGCGGCTACGGCACGAGCAGCGAATATGTGCGTGAATTGATTCGCCACGATCAGGATCGTCAGCGTTTGCGCGGTCTGCTTCTTGAAGGCGCTTCGTCCGCGCCAGGCGCTCCTGTCGGTGACGACTATTTCGCGGCGCTGCGCAAGCGAGCGCTGGGCCAATAATTGGTTGCCGTAAAGGCGTTTATTCCTCGTGCCCTTGCCTTGCGGGATATCGAGGACACTGTCGATTATTATGCACGCGAAGCTGGTTCGCACGTGGCGCTAGCCTATGTCGAGGATCTTCAAACTGCCTACAAAGTGATAGCCAACCATCCTGCGTCGGGCTCGCTGAGATATAGCTATGCGATTGGACTACCCGGTCTGCGCAGTGTGCAATTGAAGCGCTATCCGTACCTGATTTTCTATGTCGAACAGGCCGATCATATCGATGTGTGGCGGGTCCTGCACGCCAAAATGGATATTCCAGCCTGGTTACAGAATCCGAACTCCTGACGGCGAGTTGCCGCACCGGCCTGGGCCGCCAGGAGAAACATTCGCACTGTCCGCCCCTTAGGCCGCCCGCGCCTCGCGGATCGAGGTCTCCAATATATCCAGCGCCTCCGTCATGACGCCGTCCTGGATGGTGATTGGCGACAGGAAGCGGATGACGTTGCCGTAGACGCCGCAGGTGAGCAGGATGAGGCCCTTGTCGAGCGCCTTCAGCCGCACCGCATTGGCTAATTCCGCCGAGGGCAGGCCGTTCTTCACATCATTGAACTCGACGGCGTTCATGAAGCCCGGGCCGCGGATGTCGACGATCTCCGGCACGTCCTCGCGGATCGACGCCAGCCGCTGCTTCAGCCTGGCGCCGAGCGCGTTGGCGCGCTCGCACAGTTTTTCTTCCTCGATGACGTCGAGCACGGCATGCGCCGCGGCGACGCCGATCGGGCTGCCGCCATAGGTGCCGCCGAGCCCGCCCGGTCCAGGCGCGTCCATGATCTCGGCGCGGCCGGTGACGGCCGACAGCGGGAACCCGCCGGCGAGGCTCTTGGCCATGGTGGTGAGATCCGGCGCCACGTCATGGTGCTCCATCGCGAACATCTTGCCGGTGCGGGCAAAGCCGGTCTGCACCTCGTCGGCGACAAGAAGGATGCCGTGCTGGTCGCAGGTCTTGCGCAGTGCCGTCATGAAATCGCGCGGCGCCTCGTAGAAGCCGCCCTCGCCCTGCACCGGCTCGACGATGATGGCCGCGACCCTGGCCGGATCGACATCGGCCTTGAACAACTTGTCGAGCGCTGCAAGCGAATCCGCGACCGACACGCCGTGCAGCGCGACCGGGAACGGCGCATGGAAGACATCGGCCGGCATGGCGCCGAAGCCAACCTTGTAAGGCACGACCTTGCCGGTCAGCGCCATGCCCATGAAGGTGCGGCCGTGGAAGCCGCCCGAAAAGGCGATAACCGCCTGGCGACCGGTGGCGTTGCGCGCGATCTTGATGGCGTTCTCGACCGCCTCGGCGCCGGTGGTGACGAAGACGGTCCTCTTGTCGAACTTGCCGGGCAGCATGCCGTTCAGGCGCTCGGCGAGGCGCACATAGCTCTCGTAAGGAACGACCTGATGGCAAGTGTGGGTGAAGCGGTCGAGCTGCGCCTTGACCGCCTCGATCACTTTCGGATGGCGGTGACCCGTGTTGACCACCGCAATGCCCGACGAGAAGTCGATGTAGCGGCGGCCCTCGACGTCCCAGATTTCCGAATTCTCGGCACGATCGGCGTAGATCTGCGTGGTCATGCCGACGCCGCGCGAGATCGACTGGTTCTTGCGTTCGGAAATGGCTGAATTCTTCATCTCACACCTCATCGGGCCGGCGCCCGCTCCGTTTTGATGCCGTCAAAGCCTCTTCTGACCTTATTTCAGGTTTTCCTCAAGTCGGCACATTGGCCCAGTCGATTGGACCTGCCGAAAGGCCGAAATCGATCTCGACCAGCCAGTCGATCGTCAGGCAGAAACAGTTTCCTTTTCCGGCCGATCGATTATCCTCGCTGCAGCCGCGACGTGCCGCTGCCGGGAGCGGCTTCCCGCGGGCCGAGGGAACCATGAGCAGGAACGCGACATCGTCCGCCTTGCCGTCCTTGCCGCTCCGCCCTGCATGTCGGGTGCGGGATGGCGCCAAAGCAGACGTGATCGTTGCTGCGGAGAGTTAAAAGCCAGGTCGCACCCCGTCGCGAACCTGCGAGAGAAAACTACACCCTCACAAACCCCTCGCTCGCTCGAAGCAGGTTGCGCGTATAATCCTCGCTCACGCGGTGGCCGATCAGCTGGCTTGCGGTCAGCGTCTCCACCGCTTCGCCGTTCTGCATCACCATCAGCCGTTCGCACATATGGGTGATGATGGCGAGGTCGTGACTGACCATCAGAAAGGTGAGCTTGCGCCGACGCCGCACCTCTTCGAGCAGGTTCAGCACCTCGGCCTGGACAGAAGCATCGAGCGCCGAGGTCGGCTCGTCGAGCAAAAGGATCGAAGGTTCGAGGATCAGCGCGCGCGCGATCGCCACGCGCTGGCGCTGGCCGCCGGAGAGCTGGTGCGCATAGCGGAAGCGGAAACCCTTGCCGAGGCCGACTTCGTCCAGCGCGCGCTCGATGCGCTTCTCGCCATCCTGGATTGCGTGAATGGCGAGCGGTTCCTGCAGCAGCCGGTCGACGGTCTGGCGCGGATGCAGCGACCCATACGGATCTTGGAAGACCATCTGCACGTCGCGGTAAAAGGCCTTGTCGCGGGTCTTGCCAAGCGTCTTGCCGTTGACAGCGATGGTGCCGGCAGCGACAGGCGCAAGGCCGGTGATTGCCTTGAGCAGGGTCGACTTGCCGGAGCCGCTTTCGCCAACCAGGCCGTAGGACTCGCCTTCCCTGACTTCGAGTTTAACGCCCTTCAGCGCGCGGAAGCGGTCGAAAATCACCTCCAGCCCTTCGATGGTGATGGCGGCCGTCATGCCGCCCACTCCGGCTTGCGGTCGAGCACCGGCAGCGGGTGTCGCTCGAAGCCGATCCTCGGCATGCAGTTGAGCAGGCCGCGCGTATAGGGATGCTGGGCCTCGCGCAGCTCGGACGCCTTGAGCTGCTCGACCACCTTGCCGGCATACATGACGACCACGCGGTCGCAGAAGGAGGACACCAGGCGCAGATCATGCGAGATGAAGATCAGCCCCATGCCGCGCTCGGCGACCAGCCTGTCGAGAATGTTCAGCACATCGAGCTGCACGGTGACGTCGAGCGCCGAGGTCGGCTCGTCGGCGATCATCAGTTCCGGCCCGGCGATCAGCATCATGGCGATCATCGCGCGCTGGCCCATGCCGCCCGAGACCTCATGCGGGTGAAGGTCGAAGACACGGGCCGGATCGCGAATCTGGACCGCCCGAAGCATCTCCAGCGCGCGCTCGCGCGCTTCGGCCTTTCCAACTTTCTCATGCGTGCGCAGCGTCTCGACGATCTGGCGGCCGATGGTCATCACCGGATCGAGCGAGTATTTCGGGTCCTGCAGGATCATGGCGATGCGGTTTCCCCGCAGCGCACGGCGCCGGCTGGATGACACCGAGAGCAGGTCGATGCCGTCGAAGCGCAGCTTTTTCGCCGAGACCTCGGCCTGCGGCGGTGTCAGGCCCATGATGGCGCGGCCGGTCTGCGACTTGCCGGAGCCGCTCTCGCCGACGATGCCCAGCCGCTCGCGGCCGAGCGAGAAGGACACGCCGCGAACCGCCTGCACGATTCCGGTGCGTGTCGGGAAAGTGACGCGCAGATCGTCGACCTCGAGCAGCGTGCCTTTCGTTTGCCTATCGGAATTGCCGCTCATTGGTTGCCGCTCATCGGTCGCCACTCATTGGTCGCCGCTCCGGGGATCGAGCGCGTCGCGCAGGCCGTCACCGAGCAGGTTGAAGCCGAGGCTGACGATGAGGATGGCAACGCCTGGTGCGGCAGCCACCCACCACTGGTCGAGGATGAAGCGGCGGCCGGACGCGATCATCGCGCCCCATTCGGGCAGCGGCGGCTGCGCGCCGAGGCCGAGGAAGCCGAGGCCTGCGGCGGTGAGGATGATGCCCGCCATGTCGAGCGTCACCCGGATGATCAGCGAGGAGATGCAGAGCGGCATGATGTGGCGCAGCACGATGCGGAAGGGCGAGGCACCCATCAATTGCACCGCCTTGATGTAGTCGGAATTGCGCACCGTCAGCGTCTCGGCGCGCGCGATGCGCGCGTAAGGCGGCCAGGAGGTGATGGCGATCGCCAGCACCGCGTTCTCGATGCCGGGGCCGAGCGCCGCAACGAAGGCCAGCGCCAGCACCAGCTTCGGGAAAGCCAGGAAGATGTCGGTGATGCGCATCAAAATGGCATCGGTCCAGCCGCCGGCATAGCCTGCGACGGTGCCGACCAGCAGGCCGATGGGCGCGGCGATGATGGCGACGAGGATGACGACATAGAGCGTCCAGCGCGAGCCGTAGAGGATGCGCGAGTAGATATCGCGGCCGAGGTCGTCGGTGCCGAACCAATGCGCGGCGCTCGGCGCCAGCAGACGGGCATTCTTCAGGTCACCCACGGTTGGCGAGTAGGGTGCCAGCACGCCGGCAAGCGCGGCTACCACCACCAACGCGAGAATGATGAGCAAACCGACGAGCGCGAGCCGGTTGGCTGTGAAGCGCCGCCAGGCCACATAGGCGCGGCCGAGCCTTGCCTGCATGCGCGAGGACGGCCGCTCGCTGAGCAGCCATTCGCGACGGGTTTGCATCGTCTCGGCGCTCATTCGACTTTCGTCCGTGGATCGAGGAGCCGATAGAGCAGGTCCGACAGAAGGTTGATGGCGATGAAGACCGAGCCGATGATAATGGTGCCGCCGAGCACCGCGTTCATGTCGGCGTTCTGCAATGAATTGGTGATGTAGAGGCCGATGCCCGGCCAGGAGAAGACGGTCTCGGTCAACACCGAGCCTTCGAGCAGGCTGGCATAGGAAAGCGCGATCACCGTCACCATCGGCACAGCGGCGTTGCGCAGCGCGTGGCCCCAGATGATGCGCGTCTCCGACAGGCCCTTGGCGCGCGCGGCGACGATATATTCCTGCGCCATCTCGTTCAGCATGAAGGAGCGCGTCATGCGGCTGATATAGGCGAGCGCGAAATAGCCAAGCAGGGAGGCCGGCAGGATGATGTGGCGGTAGGCGTCGTAGAAGACATCCCACTGTCCCTGCATGGCCGCATCGAGCAGGTAGAAGCCGGTGATCGGCGTGAAAGTGTATTCGTAGACGACGTCGAGCCGCGCCGGAAAGGCGACCCATTGCAGCTTGGCGTAGAACAGGACGAGGCCGAGCAGCCCCAGCCAGAAGATCGGCACGGAATAGCCGATAAGGCCGATGATGCGCACGATCTGGTCGATGAGGCTGCCGCGCCGCACCGCGGCCAGCACGCCGAGCGGCACGCCGATGACGGCGCCGACGATCGTGCCGAGCGTCGCCAGCTCGATGGTCGCCGGAAAGACGCGGCGGATGTCGGACATCACCGGATTGGTGGTCAGCACCGAAGTGCCGAAATCGCCGCTGAGCGCGTTTTTGACGTAGATGTAGAACTGCTGGATCAGCGGCAGGTCGAGCCCCATCTCGCGGCGCGTGCGCTCGACGACGGCTGTCGGGGCCCGGTCGCCGAGCACGGCCAGCACCGGATCGATCGGGATGACGCGGCCGATGAAAAAGGTCACCGCGAGAAGACCGAGATAGGTCGTCACCGCGATGACCAGGAAGCGGCCGATCGACGACAGAAGCGCGACGGCACGGGCGCCGCCGCGCCCCGCCGCCGCCTGGTTCTCAGCTACGCTCACGCGGCGCGTCCGAAAGCGCTATTCCTTCGAGACCGGCCAGACGAAGTTGGTGTCGAAGCTCGGGCCGAGCTTGAAGTCCTTCAGGTTCTTGCGCAGCCCCGCCACCTCCAGCTGCTGATGGATGATGACGAAGGGGCTGGTGTCGAGGATCTTCTTCTGCAGGTCCTTGTACATGTCGGCGCGCTTGGCGGAGTCCTTCTCGAGCAGCGCCGCCTCGGTTTCCTTGGTCAGGTCCGGAATATCCCAGGCATTGCGCCAGGCCAGTGTCTTGATCTTGGCACTGTCGGAATTGTCCGGGTTCGAGGCGAAAGTCTGCGCGTTGGAGTTGGGATCGAAATAGTCCTGGCCCCAATTGCCGATATAGATGTCGTGGTTGCGGGCGCGGTATTTGGTCAGCGTCTGCTTGCCGTCGCCGGGGATGATCTCAAGCTTGATACCGGCCTGGCCGAGCGTCTGCTGGATCGATTCCGCCATGCCAGTGGTCGGCTGGCCGGTGCGCACGTCCATGGTCACTTTGAAGCCATCAGCCAACCCGGCCTTTGCCAGCAGCTCCTTGGCCTTGGCGACGTCGAGCTTGAACGGATTGTCGTCGATCGCGCCGAGGTCGCCCTTGGGCAGGAAGGACTGGTGGATCTCGCCGATGCCCTTCAGGATGGTCGAGGCCATCGCATCATAGTCGATGAGATATTTGAACGCCTGACGCACCTCAGGCTTGGCGAGGTTCGGGTTCTTCTGGTTGAGGCTGATGTAATAGACCGTGCCCTTCGGCGCGCTTGTCGTGGTGAGATCGGCGTTTTTGGAGATGGCATCGAGATCGTTCGGTTCCAGATTGCGGGCGACATCGATGTCGCCGGCCTCCAGCGCCAGGCGCTGCGCCGAGCTCTCCTTCATGTTGCGGTAGATGACGCGGGCGAGCTTGGCCTTCTCGCCATTGTAATTGTCATTACGCTCCAGCACGACAGCCTCGTTGGCGCGCCATTCGCGCAGCTTGTAGGGGCCAGAGCCGGCATAGCCGGTCTTCAGCCAGGCGTTGCCGAAGTCGTTGTCCCATTTGTAGTCGGCGCTCGGCGTGACGGCGGCGACATGCTCCTTGACCAGCTTGCTGTCGACGACCGAGGCGACGGTGGCCGACAGGCAGTTCAGCACGAAGCTCGGCGCATAGGCCTTGTCGACAACGAACTGGAAGGTGGTGTCGTCGACCGCTTTCGCCTTCTCGGTGACATTGTCGCCACTGATGCCGAACTGATTGATGATGAAGGCCGGGCTCTTATCGAGCTTGATGGCGCGCTCGAAGGAATAGGCGACATCGGCCGCGGTGATCGGATTGCCGGAGGCGAACTTCATGCCGGGCTTGAGCTTGAAGGTATAGGTCAGGCCGTCATCCGAAACGCTCCAGCTTTCGGCGAGATCGCCCTTGACCTTGGAAGTATCGTTGAGGTCGAGGCGGACCAGAAGATCATAAGTATTGCCGGTAACCTCGGCGGTCGACAGCTCGAACGCTTCGCCCGGATCCATCGAGATGATGTCGTCGATTGCGAAACCTTCGACCAGCGTGTCGGCAGGCGTGACCGCAAAGGCCGGCACCGCGAGCAGCGCCGACATCGCCACACCCGCGAGCAAGCCACGAGAGCGAAGAGCAAACCTTTCCAGCATCATGGTAGTCGTTCCCTGTTTTGTTGATTGTTGACCTGAGTTCCCGGCTCAGGGTTGCAGAATTCCTTGGGACCGATCGACGGCCCACCGACCTTACCGTCGTGGTTTTTGTCCAGTTGGTCAACACCCTATTCGGCGGCGTTCGAACCCGCAACGCGCATTTTTCGAGACAGCTTATTGGGCCAGAATGGGCCACCGCGAGTCGACCCAGGCGCCGGCTAGCCGAAGCCGTCGATTGGGAAAAATCTGCCAAATCTTGGCCGCTTGGAAGTCGCCCGTCATTTCAGCTGCGCGACCAGGTTCGCGTCCGGAAAGCAGGTGGCGGTCTTGCCGTTCTTCGCTTGCCAGACGCCGATCGAGCGGCGTGTCTTGAAGCCGGGCAGGCCGTCGGCGCTGCCGACATCGTAGCCCTTGGCCTCCAGCGCTTGCTGGAGGGCAGCGATATCGGACCGGTGGAGATCGCCCACCCGCCCCCAGGTACCGGCAAAGGTGGCGTCGCCTTTGGCGATGCGATCGGCGGCGTGGCCGATGAACAGCGCATAGAGATCGCTGGTGTTGTATTGCTTCAGCACATAGAAATTCGGCGTGACGATGAAAGCGGGGCCGCTGCGTCCGGCCGGCATCAGCAGGAAACCCTCGGCCTTGAGTTCACTGGCCGGAAACGCCTTTCCGTCGGCGCGCCTGATGCCCATCGCCACCCAGTCAGAAATCTTCTTACCCTGGTCGGGTCCTTCGAGCGCGCAGGAGACGTTTGCCGGCGCAATCACCTCGGTCCCCCAGCCGCGCCCCCTCACCCAGCCATAGTGGACAAGATAGTTGGCGATGGAGGCGAGCACGTCCGGCGTCGAATTCCAGATGTCGGGCCGGCCGTCGCCGTCGAAATCGACGGCATGCTTGAGGAAGGACGTCGGCATGAATTGCGGCTGGCCGAGCGCGCCGGCCCAGGAGGACTTCATCGCATTGACCGGAGCGAGCCCGCGCTCGACGATCTCTAGTGCGGCCAGCACCTCGGTGCGGAAGAAATCCTTCTTCGTCGACATGAACGCCTTGGTGCCTAGCACCTCGAAGGCGTCGTAAGGCATCTTGGCGGCGCCGAAGCCGGTCTCGCGACCCCAGATCGCCAGCACGATCTCGCCAGGCACGCCGTAGCGCTTCTCGATGAGCCCAAGCACGCGGGCGTTGGCGCTCTCGCGCGACCGTCCTCCGCCGGTGACGGCCCGAATGGTCTTCTCGGCGAAATAATTGGCGGGCGGACCGAACTCCGCCTGGTGCTGTTTTTGCGGCGTCGCCGGCTTCTCGCCGGGCATGACGAGATCCGGCAGTTTCAGGTTCGGCTTCACGCCGATGAAGGCGGCGTCGAAGGTCTTTTTGGAAATGCCTTTGGCCTTGGCCTCGGGCCAGAGGTCGTTTTGCAGCCAGGCCTGGAATTGGTTGTCGATGGGCGTGGCGCGAGCGGGGAGGGTGAGGAGGACGGCAAGCGCCGCAAGGAAAAATGCGAAGCCGAATTTGGAAAAGCCGCGTTCTGTCGCGCCCCCCTCTGTCTTGCCGGACATCTCCCCCACTTGGGGGGAGATTGGCTGTTTCGGTGCCCCGCCTCTTCCTGCGACCTTGGATATTGGCGAAAGCCGGCGTGACGTCTGATCTCCCCCCTTGCGGGGGAGATGTCCGGCAAGACAGAGGGGGGTGGGACGGAGTGCGGCCTTTCCGGGAAAAACGCCAGTCACCAATCCCCTCCCCTCAAAACGCCGTCCTCGAGCGCAGCGCCGCGGCAAGCGTGCCTTCGTCGAGATAGTCGAGTTCGCCGCCGACCGGAACGCCATGCGCGAGCCTAGTCACCTTGACCTCGAAACCCGAGAGCTGATCGGTCAGGTAGTGCGCCGTGGTCTGGCCCTCGACGGTGGCGTTGACGGCAAGGATCACCTCCTTCACCTCGCCGCCGGCGACACGGTCTACCAGCGAGCGGATGTTGAGCTGGTCCGGGCCGATGCCATCGAGCGGCGACAGCGTGCCGCCGAGCACGTGATAGCGCACATTCATGGCGGCGGCGCGTTCCAGCGCCCAGAGATCGGAGACGTCCTCGACGACGATAAGCGTGCCGGCATCGCGGCGTGGATCGGTGCAGATCATGCACGGGTCGGAGGTGTCGACATTGCCGCAGGTCGAGCAGATGCGCACTTTATCGGCCGCCTCGCCCATGGCTGCGGCTAAAGGCTCGAGCAGCTGCTCCTTCTTCTTGATGAGATGGAGAGCCGCGCGCCTTGCCGAACGCGGCCCGAGCCCCGGCACCTTGGCCAGGAGCTGGATCAGGCGTTCTATCTCTGGACCGGCGATTCTTTTCGACATCGCTCTGATCTAGAGCAATTCCGGGAAAAGTGCGAAACGGTTTTCAGAGCGCTTTGGTGACATCCGCAACAGGAAATGATCCGCCATGCCGTCAAGGCGGATCATTTGATGGCGGGTTGGCTCAGTAGGCTTCGAGCGGCCGGGACTGGCTGACAATCAGCGCGCCGATGGCGTCGGTGTTCTCAGGCGTCGACTGGAATCCCATCGCCGCTTCCTGCGGAGCGCTCGGAACGGAGGTGATGTAGCGACCTTTCAACGTGCCGCCGAAGCGGGAGGCGTCGGGCTCCTCCATCGGCTCCTGCATCGCCACCATGATCGGCTTCGCCGTGACGCGGCCGGCCTTCTGCCCTGGCGCGGCGGAGGCCGTCACATAGGTCTGCTGGGCAGCAACGGTTGTGGTCTTGGCCGGAAGCGCTGGCGCGGCAGCCGCGGTCGTAGCGGCCTGCTTGGCCGGATCAGCATGAACGATCGTCTTGACCACCGGCTCGGCGGAAGCGACGAGGACCGGAGCGGTGGGGTCGGTCTTCTGCGACTTGCCGGAGGCCATGGCGACCATCGGCTCATCCGGCAACGGCTGCCAGTTGCGGCCGCGCTTCTCATAGAAGGCATTGCCGCCGGCCACCATCGTGTAGTGCATGTTCTTGTAG
>NZ_RZST01000429.1:0-4296 GCF_003997575.1 Mesorhizobium sp. M1A.F.Ca.IN.022.07.1.1 | reverse complement strand
ATGATCATCCAGCCATCGTCGTCAGTGGCGACGCCGAGCGCATCGTAGGTGGCGATGCTGGCGTGCTGCGTCACGACCGGATGGACATGCGTGGCGCTGATCACCATCACCGAGGCGCCGGAGGCTTCGCCCGCGGCGATGCCGGCCGGGGCATCCTCGAAGACGAGGCAATCGCGCGCCTCGACGCCGAGACGCTTTGCCGCCAAAAGAAAACAGTCGGGCGCCGGCTTGCCGCGGGTGACGTCCTCGGCCGAGACCATGATGGCGGGCACCGGAATGCCGGCCGCCGCCATACGCAGCAGCGCGAGTTCCCGCGGCGCCGAGGTGACGACCGCCCAGCGCTCCGGCGGCAGCGACTTGAGAAACGCCACAGCACCCGGAATCGGAACGATGCCCTCGAGGTCGGCCGCCTCGGCCTCGAGCAGCGCATCGGCTTCCACGACGGGATCGACGCCGGGAAGCTTCAGCGCGGCGATGGTCTCGATCGCGCGCTTGCCGTGGATAGTCGGCAGGAAGCTCGCGACGTCGAGGCCGTGACGGCGAGCCCACTTGGTCCACACGCGTTCCGCCGCGGCGATCGAATTGAGGACCGTGCCGTCCATGTCGAAAAGGAAAGCGGCGAACTTTCTGCCTGGGAACATCGGATATCCTGGGGGAATCGTTTTCGGGGAGCGCGAAACGCACCGCTATCCTAACCTCCGAAGCGGAGCCTGCAAAGGCGCATGCCGGCATTTCGACTCGCCGCCGGAACAACGCTCCTCATTGCGGCGTTCTCCAACCAGTCTTGCAAGACCACCAACAAGGGCAAGACCACCAACAAGGGGAAGTGATGCTGATCAGGCTCGGCTACGAAATCGCCATCGAATGCGATGCCGCGACGCCGATCATCGCGCTTCTCGACATCCACCCGGATCGCCATGCCGACATCAAGCGGCAGACTCGCTTTCTCACCTCGCCTTCGGTGCCGACGACCACCTATCGCGACTGCCATGGCAATATCTGCCGCCGCTTCACGGCGCCGGCCGGCGGTTTTCGCATCCTCTTTGATGGGGTGGTCGAGGACAGCGGCGAGGCCGACGAGATCAACACGCTGGCGCGCGAAATGCCGGTGGCGGAGCTGCCGGACGAGGTGCTCGTCTACCTGCTCGGCAGCCGCTATTGCGAAACCGATCACCTCAGCAACCTCGCCTGGGAGCTGTTCGGCCACCTGCCGCCCGGCTGGGCGCGCGCGCAGGCGATCGTCGACTATGTCCATAGCCGGCTTTCGTTCGGCTACGGCTATGCCCGCGCCACCCGCACGGCGGCGCAGGCGCATGAGGAGCGCGTCGGCGTTTGCCGCGACTTCGCGCATCTCGCGATCGCGCTCTGCCGCGCGATGAACATTCCAGCGCGCTATGTGAACGGCTATCTCGGCGACATCGGCGTGCCGGCCGATCCGGCGCCGATGGATTTCTCAGCCTGGATGGAAGTGTTCCTCGACGGGAAATGGTACGCGTTCGATCCGCGCCACAATCGTCCAAGGATCGGCCGCGTCGTGATCGCGCGCGGCCGCGACGCCACCGACGTGCCGCTGCTGCACAGCTTCGGCCCGCATCGGCTTACCCTGTTCAAGGTGTGGACCTATGAGCAGCAAGGCAACCTGTTCAAGCCGCCGCATCACGGCATCGACAGGACCGCGAGCGCCCAGATGCTCGCGTAAGCCAGGCGGCTGTTTCACTGCGGCGCCAGCACCAGCGCTGACCCGCTTTGGCACAGGGCGCACTGTGCCGAAGCGGGAAGGGCCGCAATGGCTCCGCCACTCATGGTAAGCGCTTTATGAACGGCATTTCCCTATTGCGTTTCCATTTACCCGCCATTCACCTTCCTGTCTGCCGTGTTCCAGCAGAAACAATGAGTTAGCTGTCGCTCCGCGCTTTCGAACAGAAGGGTGGCCGTGTCTGGCCGAAGTCCTGCAGCGCTTCCGTTGAGCGGCACCGAAGCCGCAGCAGGCGGGGGTGAGGATGCGGCAGTTGAAAGGTCTCGTTTGTGGGGTGGACGGCTTTGCGCGGGATCGCGGAGGCAATTTCGCGGTTCTGTTTGGGGCTGCCGCATCGGTGCTGGCGCTGGGGGTGGGATTCGCAGTCAATATCGCGCAGGTCTACAATGCGAGATCGAGTCTGCAGAGCGTCGTCGATGCCGCTGTGACCTCGACGGCACGCGATCTCACCCTTGGTGTCATCAAGGAAGCCGATGCCGACGCGTCGGTACAGGCATTTCTCGACGCCAACAGCGCGGCCGGCATCCTGCAGGCCAAACAGATCGTGCTCGACAAGCTCACCATCGACAGGACATCGAAGACCGTGCAGGTGAATGCGCATGCCGATGTCGGCCTCTATTTTCCGCTGTTCAGCGTTGGCGATATGCAGCGTGTCGGCGCCTCGACCACCGCGCTCTATTCAGACAAGAAGATCGAGGTGGCGCTGATGCTCGACATCACCGGCTCCATGGCGGCCAACAAGCGCGCCAAGACCAATAAGATCGGCGACCTGCAGGCAGCCGCGTCGCAGACGGTCAAGGATCTCCTGGGACAGAACCGGGATCCCAGCGAGCCTCGGGTCCGGGTGGCGATCGTCCCCTATGCCGAGGCCGTCAACACTGGCGGCCTCGCCGACACCGTCTTCGTCGAGACCTCGACCGGACCGAAGCTGCCGCCGCCGATCGATGCGCCCCTTGCCGTTTCCGTGACGACCGCGCCTGACAAATGCGCCACCGAGCGCAAGGACAAGGACGGCTATGCCGATTATTCGTCGGATGGCCCGTATACGCTGAGGCAGGACAACAATGGCAGGACCTATCAGGCCAAGGTCAACCGCGACTACCGCATGAAAGTGTGTCCATCCGCGGCTCTGGTTCCGCTGACGGCCGATCAGAACACGCTGCTCACGGCCATCGGTCATTTCCAAGCTGCGGGCGTGACGGCAGGTGGGATTGCCGCGCAATGGGGCTATTACATGCTTTCGCCGTCCTGGCGTTCGGCCATCGCCGATGCCCGCCTGGGCGCGGGTCCGGCGAATTTCGATCCGAAGAAAGTGGCAAAGATCGCCATCCTGATGACGGATGGCCAGTTCAACACCGCCTTTGCCCGCGGGCGCGGCACGTCCGCGTCCGACGACCAGGGCCGGAGGTCGCGCGCCAATGCCGAAGCCATTTGCGAGAATATGAAGCACGACGGCATAGAGGTTTTCACCATCGGCTTCGATCTCAACGATCCGTCGATGACGACGACCGAGAGGGATCAAGCGAGATCCGTATTGAAGGACTGTGCGACCGACGACACGTCGTCGCTGAAGCATTTTTACGAGGCCGCCACGGGCACCGAACTGTCAGATGCCTTCGATCAGATCACCCGCAATATCGAGAAGCTCACCATCAATCGCTGATCCACAGGTCAGCCCGCAGAAGGAAAAGGCCGCCGCTTCTTGACGAAGCAGGCGGCCTTCCGTGTTTCCGTCCATGACGCGGCCCCTGGCGGCGACCCCTTCGGGTCACCTGCCGCGCGTCTCGCGCCTTAACGGGAAGACTGCTTCCCGGAAGTGCAATCCGCTGAGCTCACGTTATGGAAAACGAAATCACTCGACATCGGATCACCTCCTTTCGGTTTGTTGAACACAGCCAAATGATGGGGTGCGTCGCGGCAAAAGACAAGATGACGCAACGGAATGGCCGTGCATCGGGCGAGGATCATCCTCGCGCGATGCTTTTTCGCAACAGATCGGGATTGCGGTCGACAGGCCGGTAGACGACAGTGGCGCTCGAGGGCGGTGTTTCGCCTATCGGGAGGTGGGAATGGACGCCGCCGACAGAGCCGCGCGGATCGTACGCAGGGTCGTCGAGACGTTGAAGCCGGGTTTTGCGGTCAGGCTTTGGACCGGCGAGCGGATCGGGCCCGCCGACGGTCCGGTGCTTGCCATCAACGATCAGGACATCGTCTGGCAACTGCTGCGGCGTCCTGCCTTCTCGACGCTTGTCGAGATGTGGATTTCCAAGACCGTCGACATCGAAGAGGGCACGCTGTTCGACTTCTACGCCGTGCCCTCGCAGGGCAGGCTCAAGACGAAGCTCAGATCATTGCCCAAGCTGGAGATCCTGCGCGACCTCCCGGTAGTGCTGTTCTCGCGAAAACAGATGACGGCGCGCAGCGACCTCTCCGGCCGCAACCCTTATGTCAGCGGGTCGAACAAGGAAGCGATCCAGCATCACTACGACATCTCGAATGCCTTCTACCGGCTCTTCCTTGACGAGCGCATGGTCTATAGC
>NZ_RZST01000428.1:0-4303 GCF_003997575.1 Mesorhizobium sp. M1A.F.Ca.IN.022.07.1.1 | reverse complement strand
TGCTAAGATAGAGCGCGCCGACGACGAGGCTCTGCGCCAGCTTCAGCTTGAAGTCGCGCACGCCGTCGCATCCGATGGCGCGGCAGAAACGGGTGACCGTCGGCTCGCTGACCTGGGCGCGCTGCGCCAGCGCGGCATTCGATGCATCGACGGCATATTTGACGTCGTCGAGCACGACGTCGGCGACGCGACGCTCCGCCGGCCGCAAGTCCGTGTAGCTGTCCTTCACCTGCGAAATGATGTCGGGGAAGCGCCTGACATGATCATGCCGGCCGTCATCCCCGTCGGAAATCCGCAGCGCCTGGCTGTCAGCTTCGGTCATTGGCCGTCCTTCTCTGCCGTTTCTGGACCACCATATTTGCGATTATCCGCCGGCTGGCCATGGGCAATCAGCCGAAGTGAGTATGTAGGAAAGTAACACACACTGCAAGCGCGTCTAAACACAGGCGAAATCAGACGCTTAGATAAGCTTTAGTTGAATCTGATGGCGCCAGATCTTTGCCACCGCTTGACAGTAAAGTAGGATAGTTACAGACTGATTTCGCGGACAGAGGGGGCTCCGGCAACCCAATCACGCAGTCTCCGAGGGGAGCATGAATACCGGCAGCGCAAGAACGCCGAAGCTCGGCGTGCAGGCAGCGAGCAAGGTTTATACCACGGCCTCCGGCGATCTTCTCGCCCTAGACCGCTGCAGCCTCGACGTGCACGCCAACGAGATCGTCTCCATCGTCGGCCCCTCCGGCTGCGGCAAGACCACGCTGTTGTGGTCGATGTCGGGTCTGCATCGTCTGACCAGCGGCGCGATACTGCTTGACGGCAAGGAGGTCACCGGCCCGCGTCCCGAGATCGGTATCGTCTTCCAGGAAGCGAACCTTCTGCCCTGGCGCAATCTCGACGCCAACATAAACTTCCCGTTCGAGATCAAGGGCGAGAAGCCCGATCGCGCCTGGATCGCGCATCTGCTTCATCGCGTCGGGCTCGACGGCTTCGGCGGCAAGTTCCCGCGCGAGCTTTCCGGCGGCATGCAGCAGCGCGCGGCGATCGTCCGCGCGCTGGCGCTGAAGCCTTCCGTGCTCTTGATGGATGAGCCCTTCGGTGCGTTGGACAGCTTCACCCGCGAGGAGATGAACCGCCTCGTCGAGGAGATCTGGCTCGATACCAAGACGACCATCGTTTTCATCACCCACAGCATCGAGGAAGCGATCTTCCTCTCCGACCGGGTCGTGGTGCTGACCGCGCGGCCGGGACGCGTCGCCAAGGTCTACGACGTGCCGTTCCCGCGCCCGCGCTCGCTGGAGATCATGGCCACCAAGGAGGTCTTCGACCTCACCAACCGCATCAAGATGGACATCGTCGGCGAGCGCCGGCCGAAGGCGCAGGAGCAGCTGCAACACAAGAGCGCTGAAATCGTGAGGATCAGGCCGTGAGCGGGGGCGACGCCATTCCGGAATTCTCCAAGGCCAAGTCCGGTGACGGCCAGGATGTCAGCCTCACCAACCTCTCCGCCTTCGCCGGCGGCCCAGGCATCAAGTCCGGCGCCGAGGTGGCCGCGATTCTCGTCGTCGCGGTGGTGATCATCGGCGGCATCGAGCTGGCGCTGCGCATCTTCCACGTGCCGCAATACATCATGCCGCCGCCGAGTGCGATCGTTTACGCTTTATTCGACGAGTTCCCGCTGATCGCGCCGCATCTCGGCTACACGCTGGTCGAGCTCTTCTCCGGCTTTGCCATCGGCGCCGTCGTCGGGCTGGTGATGGCGGCGGTGATCACGCAGTTTCCCTTCGCCGAGAAGATCGTCGCGCCTTACATCTTGATCCTCGTCACCACGCCGATGCTGGCGCTGGTGCCGCTTCTCATCCTGCGCTTCGGCTTCGGCTACACGCCGCGCATTATCGCGGTAGCTTTAGCCGCCGGACCGATGGTGATGATTAATGCCGCGACCGGGTTCCGGCGCGTGGACAGCGCCAAGATCGCGCTCGCTCGCTCCTATGGCGCGAGCACCTTGCAGATCTTTTGGAAGATCCGCGCGCCGATGGCGCTGCCGATGATCCTGGTCGGGCTGATGATCGGCGCGATCTTCGGGCTCCTCACTGCGGTAGGTGCCGAGATGGTCGGCGGCGGCTTCGGCCTCGGCAACCGGCTTACCTCGTATTCGTCGATGATCCAGATGCCGCAATTTTTCGCGGTGGTGCTGATCCTGTCGACGCTCGGCATCCTGATCTACGTGCTCTTCTTCCTGATCGGCAAGAAATGGGCGAGCTGGGAGGCATGAGCGCGGACGCCCGGGGGACGGGCGAAGGCAAGGGCAAGCGATCGACAAGGGCAATCAACAAAAGGGGAATGCCATGACCAACGAAAGCTTATTCACAACGACAAGAGCGGGCATCAGCCGCCGCTACTTCCTGCAAGTGACGGCCGCCGGCGTGGTGACCGCCACCGCGCTCGGCGCATCGGGTCTGAAAGCCAGGGCGGCGGCTTATGAAAAATTCACCTGGATCTCGCCGCGCGGCACGCTCGAAGTGCTGGACGACTATCCCTACTGGTCGGCCAAGAAGGCCGGCTATTTCGGCGACCTCGCCACCGACATGCAGCCGGGTCCGTCGGACGGCACCGCGACGGTCAAGTTCGTCGATGTCGGCCAGGCCGACATGGGCTTCCCCTCGCCAGGTGTCTTCTCCTTTGCCATCCAGAACGGCATGAAGCTGAAGTCGGTGTTCCACATGGGCGCGCGCGACACCTTCAGCATCGCCTTCCGCAAGGGCCAGGGCACCAAGAACCTGAAGGACCTCGAAGGCAAGACGATCCTGCTCGGCTCCGCCGCTTGGCAGGCGATCGTCGATCCGCTGCTTGCCGCGCAGGGTGTCGACATCAAGAAGGTGAAATATGTCGAGGCCGGGTGGCCGACCTGGGGCACCGCGCTCGCCGGCGGCCAAGGCGATGCCGCACTCTCCTGGGAAGGTCTGCGCGCCGAATGGATCGCCAAGGACCTCGACTTCGAATATTGGCTCGGCGTCCAGAATTCCAAGCTTCCGGCCAACACCTTCGTCGTGCGCGCCGCCGATCTCGAGGATCCCGACAAGAAGGCCTTCCTCGAAAAATATCTGCGCGGCTGGGCGATGGGCCTCGAATTCGGCTACCAGAACCCGCGCGCGGCCGTCGAAGCCGTGTTCGAGCAATTCCCGACCTTGGCCAAGAACCTTGGCCCTGAGCTCGGCACCACCTCGATCCTGCAGCAGATCAACGTCTTCCGCGGTGACATGGACAAGCGCAGTGGCTGGGGCTCGCACGACATGGCGAGCTGGCAGGGCTTTTTCGACGAGATCCTGAAGATCGGCCAGATCACCGCGCCGGTGAAGGCCGAAGACGTCTGCACCAACGACCTGATTCCGACCGCCAACGACTTCGACAAGGCGAAGGTCAAGGCCGATGCCGACGGCGTGAAACTGTCGGAAGGCTTTGCCGCGCTCGACGTCGAGAAGATCAAGGCGCACCTGTTCGATTCCGCCGTCAAGTAAGGCGGGCGCATTGACCATCGGGCGGCGCCTGATGCCGCCCGAGCTACTGTTCAAAGAGCATTGGGGAGGCTTACATGGCCGACAAAGTAAAAATCCTGGTGGTTGGTCTGGGCAATATGGGCGCTTCGCATGCGAGCGCCTATCACCGCTCCGACGGCTTCGAGATCGTCGGCATCATGAGCCGCACCATCAAGAGCAACAAGAAGATCCCGAAGGAGCTCGCCGGCTATCCGCTCTATGAGGATTTCGACTTGGCGCTGAAGGAGACCAAGCCGGACGCGGTCTCGATCAACAGTTGGCCGAACACGCATGCCGAATACGCGCTGAAGGCGATCGCCGCCAACTGCCATGTGTTCATGGAAAAGCCCCTCGCCACCAACATCGCCGACGCCGAGAAGGTGGTGGCCGCCGCGCGGGCCAAGAACCGGAAGCTGGTTCTGGGCTACATCCTGCGCGTCCACCCGTCCTGGATCAAATTCATCGAGGTCGGCAAGACGCTCGGCAAGCCCCTGGTGATGCGCCTCAACCTCAACCAGCAGAGCAGCGGCAGCGCCTGGCACTGGCACAAGAACCTGATCGACTCGCTGATCCCGATCGTCGACTGTGGCGTGCACTATGTCGACGTCATGTGCCAGCTGACCGGCGCCAAGCCGGTGCGCGTGCACGGCATCGGCGCCAAGCTCTGGGCCGAGGCCGACAAGCAGAACTATGGCCATCTGCACGTCACTTTCGATGATGGCTCGGTCGGCTGGTATGAAGCCGGCTGGGGCCCGATGATGAGCGAGACC
>NZ_RZST01000427.1:0-4315 GCF_003997575.1 Mesorhizobium sp. M1A.F.Ca.IN.022.07.1.1 | reverse complement strand
ACGCAGAGGAATTCGGCTACCTGCTGCATGACGAGCAGGCCGCCGCGATCGACCCGGTCACCATCGCCGACGCCGGCGGCCTGCTCGTCATGCAGCAGGTAGCCGAATTCCTCTGCGTCGACGGCCCCGACCTGGTGCTCAAGCCGGCACTCGCCGAAAGCTGGAAGCCGAATGCCGATGGCTCAGTGTGGACCTTCACGCTGCGCAAGGGCGTCAAGTTCCACTCAGGCGGCGAGATGAAGGCCGAGGACGTGGTGGCCAGCATCGACCGGCTTGCCGATCCCGCCAACTCCTCCAACGCGCTGTCGGTGTTCAGCGGCATCCTCTCGAAGGGCGCCAGCAAGAAGGTCGACGACTACACGGTGGAATTCCACCTCGACGCGCCGAACGGCAACTTCCCCTACATGCTGTCGTCCGACAACTACAACGCCGTCATCATCCCGGCGAGCTACAAGGGCGATTACGAAAAGAGCTTCGACGGTACCGGGCCGTTCAAGCTGGAGAAGTACACGCCCAAAGTCGGCGCCTCCTTCGTTCGCAATGAGAACTACTGGGGCGAAAAAGCCCTGCCGGAGCGCACCGAATTCACCTTCTTCACCGATATCCAGCCGCAGATCCTGGCGCTGCAGGGCGGCCAGATCGACATCATCAATCAGATGCCGGTGCTGGCGGGCGTCGCCGTCCTCAGCGATCCGAACGTGAACGTCATCAGCCTGAAATCGTCGGCGCATCAGCAACTGCATCTGCGCTGCGACGACGGTCCGATGAAGGACCCGCGGGTACGCCGCGCCATCGCGCTCAGCATCGATCGCAAGAAGTTGGTCGCCGGCCTGATGAAAGGCCGCGCCCAGGAGGGCAATGACAGCCCATTCGCCGGGGTCTATCCGTCGACGGACACCAGCGTGCCGCAGCGCGAGCAGGACATCGCGCAGGCCAAGCAGCTGATGGAAGCGGCCGGCGCCGGCAAGGGGTTCAAAATAACGCTGACCACCGAGCGCTATCTGGAAATCCCCGAATACGCGCAGCTGATCCAGAACTGGGTCAAGGAGATCGGTATCGAGCTCGAGCTCAACATCCTCGACCAGAGCGCCTATTACGGCGATGCCGTGTTCGGCAAATCGAACTGGCTGGATTCGGTGATGGGCATCACCGACTACGGCCACCGCGGCGTGCCGAACGTCTATCTCGCGGCGCCATTGAAGAGCGAAGGCACCTGGAATGCCGCGCATTTCAAGAACAAGGACTATGACCAGCTGGCGACCAGCTATATCGCTGCCCTCGACCTCGAGGCGCAGAAGGCTGCAGCCGGCAAGATCCAGAAGCTGCTGCTCGAGGAAACGCCGGTGATCTTCGGCTATTTCTACGACTACCTGACTGCGACGGCGAAAGGCGTGGCGGGCGTACAGCCCACCGCCATGTCACAGCTGTTCCTCGAAAAGGCTTCGAAAGCCTGACGCGAGGGAGCAAGCTTATCCCTGACATCCGGCTCTCGACGGAGAGCCGGCTCCAATAGGAGTATTCGCCATCCTCGGCTTCCTCATCCGGCGCCTGGCTCTGTCGCTCGTGACGCTGTTCCTGCTCAGCGTCATGGTGTTCCTGGGCGGCCAGGTGCTGCCCGGCAATGTCGGGCGCGCGATATTGGGGCCGTTTGCCGACCAGCGCGCCGTCGACGCGCTCAATCACTCGCTCGGCGTCGACCGGCCGCTGCTCGTCCAGTACGGAAGCTGGATCTGGAACTTCCTTCATGGCGACATGGGCACGTCCTACATTTTCCGCGCGCCGGTGGCGCCCTTCGTCATCGACGCTTTGGGCAATTCGATGAAGCTGGCGCTCGTCGCCTTCGTGCTGGTGGTGCCGATCGGCATCCTCGGCGGTGTCTTCGCTGCGCTCAACCTCAACCGGCCGCTCGACCGCATCATCAGCCTCGGCGGACTGTCTGTGACGGTGCTGCCCGAGTTCGTCACCGGCATCATCCTGATCCTGATCTTCGGCGTCTGGCTGCGCTGGCTGCCGATCGCGGCGGCCTGGCCGAAGGGTGCCGGCGTCTTCACCCAGCTCTATTATCTCATCCTGCCGTCGCTGCCGCTGTTTCTGGTGCTGTTCGGCTATATCGCTCGCATGGCGCGGTCGGGGATGATCGACGCGCTCGATTCCGACTATACGCGCACCGCGGTGCTTAAAGGTCTGCCGTGGCGCACGGTGATCTGGCGGCATGTGCTGCGCAACGCGCTATTGCCGACCATCACCGTCATCGCAACCCAGACCGGCTACCTCATCGGCGGCCTTGTCGTGATCGAGACGCTGTTCCGCTACCAGGGCATCGGCTCGCTGATCTTCACTGCCGCCCGCGGCAAGGATTTTCCGATGCTCGAGGCCGGCATCCTCACCATCGGCATCGTCTATGCGGTGGCCACATTGATCGCCGATTTCCTCTATTCGGTGCTCAATCCGCGCATTCGGCTGGGAGCGGAGCAATGAGCGCGACAGACACACCCGCTAACCTGCCAACGCCGGACGCCGCGACACAGCGCAGCCCCTGGGGCGAGGTGCTGCATTCGCTCTTGCGATCGGGAACCTTCCTGACCGGGCTCGGCATCGTCCTGCTCTGGATCGTCTGCGCGCTGTTCGGCGAGCATTTCGTCCCCTACGATCCGCTTGCCGACGACATCATCAACGCGCTGGCGCCACCGTCGGCCGAGCACTGGTTCGGCACCGACCAGATCGGCCGCGATGTCTTCTCGCGGGTCATCGTCGGCTCACGCGATATCCTGATGGTGGCACCTTTGGCCACGATTCTGGCGACCATTGCCGGCACCGCGCTCGGGCTCGTCATCGGCTATTTCCGCGGCATCGTCGACGATATCGTCAGCCGTATCCTCGAAGCCTTCATGGCAATCCCGGTGGTGATCATCGCACTGCTCGCCATCGTCGCGCTCGGCACCTCCAAGATCACCGTGATCGTAGTCATCGGCTTGAGCTTCGCACCGATCATCGCCCGCACGGTGCGCTCGGCGGTGCTGGCCGAACGCGAGCTCGATTATGTCGCGGCGGCAAAGCTTCGCCACGAAGGCGCGCTGCACACGATGTTCGTCGAGATCCTGCCCAACGTGATCCCGCCGATCCTGGTCGAGACGACAGTGCGTCTGGGCTATGCGATCTTCGCCGTCGCCACGCTCTCCTTCATGGGCTTCGGCATCCAGCCGCCCTCGCCCGACTGGGGACTCTCGATATCCAGCAATTACGGCATGATCGGCGGCGGCTTCTGGTGGACGGTGCTGTTCGACGCGCTGGCGATCGCCTCGCTGGTGATCGGGGTCAACCTGGTGGCCGACGGCGTCCATGGAGCGTTCAATGACTGACAGGAACGCGCTCGAGCTCAACGATCTCTCGGTCGCCTATCGCGTCGGGCGCCGCAACCGGGCGGTGCTGCGCAATGTCAGCTTCAAGATCGGCCGCGGCGAGGCCTATGGGCTGGTCGGCGAATCCGGCTGCGGAAAGTCCACCGCGGCGCTGTCCGTGGTCCGCTACCTGCCGCGCAACGGCTCGATCACCGGCGGCTCGATCGCGCTCGACGGCCGGGATGTGATGAAGCTCGATGCCGAGGCGCTCAGACGCGCCCGTGCGGAAAGCGTCTCCATGGTCTATCAGGATCCCGGCAAGGCGCTGAATCCATCATTGCGCATCGGCCGCCAGCTCACCGAGATCTTCGAGCTTGCCGGCATGTCGGGACAGGCGGCGAGCGACAAGGCGATCGCGATGCTCAATCTTGTGCGCATCTCGGATCCGGCCAGTGTCATGCAGCGCTACCCGCACCAGCTTTCCGGCGGCATGCAGCAGCGCGTGGCGATCGCAATGGCCTTGGCCAACGACCCCTCGATGCTGATCCTCGACGAGCCGACGACGGGTCTCGACGCCACGGTCGAAGCCGAAGTGCTCGACCTCATCGCGCAACTGCGCCGCGAGCTTTCGGCCTCAATCCTGTTCATCAGCCACAACCTCGCCGTGGTTTCCAACATGTGCGACCGGGTCGGCGTGCTCTATGCCGGGATGCTGGTCGAGGAAGGCTCGACCAAGGACGTCTTCAACGATCCGCGCCATCCCTACACGGTCGCCTTGCTGCGCTGCCTGCCGCGCGGCGGCCAGCGCAAGGACCAGGGCCGGCTCGACACGATCCCCGGCTTCCTGCCCGGCATCGGCGCTACGATCGTCGGCTGCGCCTTCGCCGACCGCTGCGCGCTGGCGACGGAGCGCTGCCGCAGCGAGCCGCCGCCGCTCTATGAGCTTGGAGGCGGCCGGCTGTCGCGCTGCCACTATC
>NZ_RZST01000426.1:0-4328 GCF_003997575.1 Mesorhizobium sp. M1A.F.Ca.IN.022.07.1.1 | reverse complement strand
CAACCAGGTCCTGGCGCAGCTCGTCTCCGGCGCCGTTCTCGACGAGCAGGCTCGCAAGCTCGGGCTTGGCCTTTCCAAGGACCGGCTGGCCGAGCTGACGCGCGAGGATCCGGCCTTCAAGGGTCCAGGCGGCCAGTTCGACCGCAGGACCTTCGAATATCTGCTGAGCCAGATCGGCATGCGACCCGAGGACTATCTGAAGAACCGCTCGCAGGTGGCGGTCCGCCAACAGATCGTCGAGGCGATTTCCGACGGCCTCAAGGCGCCGCAGACCTTCCTGAAGGCGGTCGCGCTCTATCGCGGCGAGGACCGCACGATCGACTATCTCGTCCTGCCGAAGACACTCGTCCAGCCGATCGAGGCGCCGTCCGACAGCGCGCTGAAAACCTATTTCGAAGCCAACAAGAAGAACTACGCCGCGCCGGAATACCGCAAATTCTCCTATATCCGGCTTGAGCCGCAGGACATCATGGACCCGACGGCGGTCACCGATCAGCAGGTCGCTGACGACTACAACAAGAACAAGGCGCGCTATACGACGCCCGAAATGCGCACCATCGAACAGCTGGTGTTCAAGACGCCGGACGCGGCCAAGGCGGCATTTGACTCCCTGAAGGCCGGCGCCACCTTCGACAAGATCGTCACCGCAGAGGGCAAGACGCAGGCCGACACCGTGCTCGGCACGCTGGCAAAGGACAAGATCGCCGACAAGGCGGTGGCCGACGCAGCCTTCTCGCTCAACGTCAACGAGGTCAGCCCGGTGGTTCAGGGCGCCTTCGGCCCGGTGCTCTTGCGCGTCACCGAGATCAAGCCGCAGGTGGTGAAGCCGCTTTCGGAAGTGTCCGACCAGATCCGCAAGGATCTTGCGCTCGGCGAGGCAAGCCGCGTCCTGCTCGACGTCCACGACAGCTACGAGGACACCCGCGCTTCCGGTGCCTCGCTTGCCCAGGCGGCCGACAAGCTAAAGCTCAAGGTCGTCACCATCGACGCCATCGACCGCACCGGCCAGCGGCCGGACGGCACGATCGTCAACGACCTGCCGCAATCGGCGGACCTCATCAAGGCCGTCTTCGAGGCCGAGCCGAACACCGAGAATGAAGGCCTGACCACTGCCGCCAACGGCTTCGTTTTCTATGAAGTCCAATCGATCACGCCGGCGCGCGACCGCACGCTGGACGAGGTTCGCCAGAAGGTGGTGGCCGACTGGACCGCGGCCGAGACCGACAAGCGGCTCACCGCCAAGGCCGGGGAGTTGGAAAAGCGCCTCAAGGCCGGTGCGACGCTCGACGTGATCGCGGGCGAGCTTAAGCTCGAGAAGCAGACCAAGCGCGGCCTGAAGCGCGAAGCCGACGATGCCGATTTCGGCAAGGAGGGCGCGGCGGCCATGTTCGGCGTCGGCGAAGGCAGCACGGGCCTGATCCCCTCGCCCACCGGCGACGGTCAGATCCTGTTCAAGGTTGCCGAAGTCTTCGAACCTGCCGGTGCCGATGGCAGCTCTGTCCCGGAAGACGCGCAGAAATCTTTCAGCGCCGGCATATCCGACGACCTGCTCGATCAGCTGGTGGCGCAGCTGCAGTCGCAATATGACGTTCGTATCGATCCGGCCGCCGTTTCCCAAGCACAGACACGATGAGCGCGCTTAAGACATATATCGCCAAGGTCGCGACCGGCACCGCGCTCTCCTTCGAGGAAGCGCGCGAGGCCTTCGACATCATCATGTCGGGCGACGCGACGCCGGGGCAGATCGGTGGCTTCCTGATGGCGTTGCGCGTGCGCGGCGAAGCCGTGAGCGAGATCTCCGGCGCGGTCGCCACGATGCGCGCCAAGATGCTCCGCGTCGAAGCCCCGCGCGGCGCCATCGACATCGTCGGCACCGGCGGCGACAATTCGCACTCGGTGAACATTTCGACCGGATCGGCATTCGTCATCGCCGCCGCGGGTGTTCCGGTGGCCAAGCACGGCAATCGCGGCCTGTCCTCGCTGACCGGCGCGGCGGATGTGCTGATGGCCCTCGGCGTCAAGGTCGACATCGCACCGGAGACGATCGGCCGCTGCATCCAGGAGGCCGGCGTCGGCTTCATGTTCGCGCCAGCGCATCATCCGGCGATGAAGCATGTCGGTCCTGTCCGGGGCGAGCTCGGCACGCGCACCATCTTCAATCTGCTCGGGCCGCTGTCGAATCCAGCCGGCGTCGGCCGGCAGATGGTTGGCGTCTTCCTGCCCGAATGGATCATGCCGGTGGCTGAGACGCTGAAGGCGCTGGGTACCGATCATGCCTGGATCGTGCACGGCGACGGTTATGACGAGATCACCACCACGGGCGAGACGCAGGTCGCAGAGCTCGCCGGCGGCGAGATCCGCACCTTTACCCTCACTCCGGAAGCGGTCGGACTGAAGCGGCATAACAAAGAGGATCTGCGCGGCGGCGAAGCGGCCTACAATGCCAAGGCATTGCGCGATATGCTGGGCGGCGCTGCCGGCGCTTATCGCGACACCGTGCTGATGAATGCCGGCGCCGGGCTGGTGGTGGCCGGCAAGGCGACGACGCTCGGCGATGGCATCGAGGCAGCAGCGCAGGCCATCGACAGCGGCCGGGCGCTCGCGGTGCTCGACAAGCTCATCGAGATTTCGAACGGTTAGAATTTTGTCCGATATCCTGCGCAAGATAGAAGCCTACAAGCGCGATGAGATCGCCGCCGCAAAGCTCAGCGCGCCGCTTGCCGAGGTCAAGGCGAAGGCCAAGGATGCGGAACCCCCGCGCAGCTTCCTTGCGGCGCTTGAGGCCAAGCGGAAGGCCGGCGGCTTCGCGCTGATTGCGGAGATCAAGAAGGCCAGCCCTTCCAGGGGCTTGATCCGCGCCGACTTCGACCCGCCGGCGCTCGCCAGGGCCTATCAGCAAGGCGGTGCTGCCTGTCTTTCGGTGCTGACCGACGCACCGTCCTTCCAGGGCGCGCCCGGCTTTCTGACCGCAGCGCGCGCCGCCGTTGGCCTGCCCGCCCTGCGCAAGGATTTCCTCTTCGACCCGTATCAGGTTCATGAAGCCCGCGCCTGGGGCGCGGACGCGATCCTCATCATCATGGCGAGCGTCGACGACGCCTTGGCCAGTGAATTGGAAGTCACGGCCTTCGATCTCGGCATGGACGCGCTGGTCGAGGTGCATGACGAACAGGAGATGGAACGCGCGCTTCGCCTCTCGTCGCGGCTGATCGGCATCAACAACCGCGATTTGAGAACCTTCGAAACCAGCCTCGACGTTTCCGAGAGGCTTGCCGCCATGGTCCCGGACGACCGGCTGCTGGTCAGCGAGAGCGGCATCTTCACCCATCAGGACTGCCGCCGGCTGGCAAAGAGCAAGATCGGCACCTTCCTCGTTGGCGAAAGCCTGATGCGGCAGGCCGACGTGGCCGCCGCGACCGCCCTTCTGCTGACGGGCAAGGCGCCGGCCGAGGCCGTTTGAGGATGCCCGCGCTTACGCATCTCGGCGCCAAGGGCGAAGCCAACATGGTCGATGTCGGCGGCAAGGCCGAGACGACGCGCACGGCCATCGCCGAAGGGTATGTCACCATGCAGCCGGAAACGCTGGAGATGATCCTGGCCGGCGACGCCAAGAAAGGCGACGTGCTTGGCACGGCGCGCCTCGCCGGCATCATGGCGGCCAAGAAGACGCATGAGCTCATCCCGCTTTGCCATCCCCTCCTTCTCACCAAGGTTGCCGTCGAGATCGAGCCCGATCGCGCGCTTCCCGGCCTGAGGGTCACCGCGCTTGCCAGGGTTACCGGCAAGACCGGGGTCGAAATGGAGGCGCTGACCGCGGCGTCGGTTGCCTGCCTCACCATCTACGACATGGCCAAGGCAGCGGACCGCGCCATGGCGATTTCCGGCATCAGGCTGGTCGAGAAAACCGGCGGCAAGTCGGGCGACTACAAGGTAGGTCCTTAGCATGGCTTTGCTTCCGGTCGCCGAGGCGCTCCAACGCCTGTTGGACGGCGCGACCGCGCTGCCAGGCGAAAGCGTGCCGCTGGCCGACGCGTCCGGCCGGGTGCTGGCCGACCCCGTGGTGGCTCTGCGCACCCAGCCGCCCTTCAATGCGTCGGCGATGGACGGCTACGCCGTACGGGCCGCCGACGTAGCCTCGGCGCCGGCCCGGCTCTCCGTGATCGGCATGGCCCCCGCCGGGCGTGGCTTCACCGGCTCTGTCGGCAAGGGCGAGGCCGTGCGCATCTTCACCGGCGCGCCGCTCCCCGAAGGCGCCGATACCATCGTTATCCAGGAGAATGTCCGCGATCTCGGCGGCGGCGGCATCGAAGTGACCGAGCCGACCGTGGAGG
>NZ_RZST01000425.1:0-4330 GCF_003997575.1 Mesorhizobium sp. M1A.F.Ca.IN.022.07.1.1 | reverse complement strand
GCACAGCACAGGTGCCGCGACCTTCTCGCGCGGCGCGCGCCGCATGCGGCGCCCAGCCACCATTCCATACATCGCGGACACCGGCGAAAGCGCCAGCACGCGCCAGTCCGGCTTTTCCCACCAGAAGGGCGGCGCTTCGCTGGTCATGGCGCGACTTCCATGGCGCATGACCCTTTCCAAAGATCGGATCCGAATTTTTGGGCCATGCGCTAGCGCCCGTTGGCGCCTTTCAGGCGCGCCTTGACGACCAGCGGCTGGATGTAGGGTTCGAGCGACTTCAGCGTGCGCTGAAGCGCGCCGCGCATCTCGTCGACGGTCGCCGCGCCCGCCGCCATCATCTCGTGGCGCACCGCCTCGTTGGTCAAAAGGAAATTGACGGCGCCGGCCAGCATGTCGCGGTCGCGCACCAGCTTGGCGCCGCCGCGATCGAGCAGGCGCTGATAGGCTTCGCGGAAATTCTGCACGTTGCGGCCGGCCAGCACCGCCGTGTCGAGCATCGCCGGCTCCAGCGGGTTCTGGCCGCCCTCGGAGGTCAGCGAGCGGCCGACGAAGGCGATCTCGGTCAGCCTGAGATAAAGTCCCATCTCGCCGATCGTGTCGCCGAGCAGGATATCGGTGTCGGGCGTGATGCGGTCGCCCTTGCTGCGGCGCGCCACTTTCAGCCCCATGCCGGAGATCTGCGCGGCCAGCGCGTCCGCGCGGTCGGGATGGCGGGGCACGACGATGGTCAGCAGTCCAGGGTGGCGCTTGTGCAAGGTCGCATGGACTTCCGCCGCGGCGACCTCCTCCCCGTCATGGGTCGAGATCGCCGCCCAGGTCGGGCGCAAGCCGATTTGGCGCTGCAGGATCGCCAGCGCCCGCTCGTCGACCGGCGGCGGGTTGGTGTCCACCTTGAGATTGCCGGAAACGGTCACCGGCCGGGCGCCGAGGACGCGGAACCGCTCGCCGTCGACATCCGACTGGGCAACGACATGGGCAAGATTCTCGAACAGCGCCTCGGCGACGCCGGCGCGCTTCTTCCACGACCGGAAGGAACGGTCCGACAGCCGCCCGTTGACCAGGACCTGCGGCACGTTGCGCGCGCCGAGTTCCAGGATGGTCATCGGCCAGATCTCCGATTCGGCTATGATGGCCAGCTCCGGCAGCCAGTGATCGAGGAAGCGGCTTACCGCGGGCTTGAGGTCAAGCGGCACATATTGGTGGATGATGCGACTGCCAAGCCGCTCGTCGGCGACCTTGGCCGAGGTCACGGTGCCGGTCGTCAGCACGATGTTGACGCCGTAATCGAGAATGCTTTCGACCAGCGGCACGACGGCGATCGTCTCGCCGACGCTCGCGGCGTGAATCCAGATCACCGGTCCTTCCGGACGCGGACGGCCGGCGACGCCGTAGCGCTCGCGACGGCGAACGCGGTCTTCCTTGCCGCGCGAGGCGCGCCAGGCGACATAGGGTCCGATCAGCGGATAGGCGACGGCCCCGGCGTAACGATAGGCGGTCAGGGCGGCGCGCGCCCAGCGCTCGCTCATTTGTCGCCGTCCACGAGGCGGTAGGCCTCGGCGGTCGCGGCGTTGAGCGAGGCGGTGACCTCCTGGCGCTTGCGCTCCATCTCGGCGTCGTCGGCGTTGGCCGGCACGAAGACCGGCTGTCCGACAATAACGGCGGAGCGGCCGAACGGCAGGTTGATGGTGGTCTTGTCCCAGCTCTTTTCCAGCACCTTGCGGCGGCTGGTGGCGATCGCCGAGGGCAGGATCGGGCGCCCGGAAAGCCTGGCCAAAAGCACGATGCCCAGCCCCGCGTCGCGCGGCGTGCCATGCGGAATGTCGGCGATCATCGCGACATTCTTGCCGGCTACCAGCGCTTTCTTGAGCGCAATCAAGGCTTTGGCGCCGCCTTTGTCGAGATGCCTCGAACTGTCGCGGCCACCCGAGCCGCGCACCGCGTCGATGCCGAATCTGTTCAGCATCAGCGCGTTGAGCTCGGCGTCGGCACTGCGCGAGACCATGGCGACCAGCGGCCGGCCCTCGGGATAATAAGCCGGCGTCAAGAGATGCTGGCCATGCCACAGCGCGATGATGCCCGGTTCGAGATGCGCATAGGCGCCGCCGGCGACCTGCGTCGACCCTTTCACCAGCGGGCTGGTGATGCGAATCAGCCGCACGAACCAGGCGAACAGGCTAGCGATGAAATTCTTGACGAATCGCGACTGGGCGAGCGGCTCTCGGATGCGGCGCCACAGCGTGCGAGTCCCGCCCCGCCCGGCGGCGCGCCCCGTCGCTCCTTTCACCGCTTCATGCTCCATCGATGTCAACCGGCTGCCTTTGTTTCCGGGTCGAGCAACCGGTGCAGGTGAACGACGAAATAGCGCATATGGGCATTGTCGACGCTGGCCTGCGCCTTCGCCTTCCACGCGGCGTGCGCCGATTGATAGTCGGGGTAGATGCCGACGATGTCGAGCGCATCCAGATCACGGAACTCGGTTCCACCCAGCTTTTTCAGCTCGCCGCCGAACACCAGGTGCAAAAGCTGTTTCTTTCCGTCTTCCACGGCCATGCCGATCCTTCGCAGATTCATGAATTTTGTGAAACGTTTAGACCAAAGCCGCCGATTTTGAAACCGTGGGCCGACTCACCCTTGGTCAGCTCCGGCAATGACGCCGGCCAGGACACCCAGCAGTTCGCCGCTGCCGGCGGCAAGCGCGCCATGGTTGATCACCTCGCCGGCATAGCGCGGCGGCTTGCCGGTACGGTCGAGCAAGGCGCCGCCCGCTTCGCGGAGGATAAGGTCGGCGGCGGCGATGTCCCAGTCATGCGCGTTGGGCTTGACGAAGGTCGCGTCGAGCTTGCCGTTGGCGATCATCGCCAGCCGGTAGGCGAGCGAGGGTATGTAAGCGACGCGGCGCATCCGGGCTTGCCAGGAAGCGGGCATGCGCTCGACCAGCGGCTTCGGCCCGCCGATCTCGACGGTATCGCCGAGCTGGCGGACCTGGATGCGCTTGCCGTTGAGGAACGCGCCCTCGCCCGGCAGCGCCCAATAGGTCTCGCGCTTGGCCGGACATTCGAGCACGCCGGCCAGCGAGCGGCCATCCTCGACCACGGCGACGCTGACGCACCAGGAATGCAGGCCATCGAGAAAGCCGCGCGTGCCATCGATAGGGTCGACGACGAAAGTGCGGCGGGCCGACAGCCTGGCATGATCGTCGGCGGTTTCTTCGGACAGCCAGCCATAATTCGGCCGCGCCTTGAGCAGGGTCTCGCGCAGATAGGCGTCGGCCGCATGGTCGGCCTCGCTGACCGGCGAGGTCCCGCCCTTCATCCACACCTGGGGGTTTTGGCCGAAATAGCGCATGGCAATGGTGCCCGCCTCGCGGGCGGCTTCGCGCAGCAGAGGGAGGTCTTCGTGCGTCTCGGCTGAGATGACCATGTCAGGCGCCGGCAAGGGTCATCCCCTCGATCAGCAGTGTCGGCGCGGCAGTGCCGAAATTGCGGTCGAGATCGCTCGCCGGCACCATGTTGAGGAACATGGTCTTCAAATTGGAGGCGATCGTCACCTCGGCCACCGGATAGGCAAGCGCGCCGTTCTCGATCCAGAAGCCGGAGGCGCCACGGCTGTATTCGCCGGTCACCATGTCGACGCCCTGGCCGAAGACCTCGGTGACGTAGAAGCCGCGCTGCAGCGAGGCGATCAGCTCCTCCGGCGCGCGATCGCCGGGCTCGATGGCCAGATTGGTTGAGGACGGCGAAACCGAAGAGCCGCTGCGCGAGCCACGGCCGTTGGTGACGAGACCAAGCTCGCGCGCGGCCGAGGTCGACAGGAACCAGTGGTTGAGCACGCCTTTTTCGACCATCAACAGCTTGTCGCCCTCGACGCCTTCGCCGTCGAAGGGCCGCGACGCCTGGCCGCGACGCCGCAGCGGCTCGTCGGTGACGGTGATCGCGCTTGAGGCTACCTGCTTTCCCATCATGTCGCGCAGGAAGCTGGTCTTGCGCGCCACCGCGGCGCCGTTGATGGCGCCGGCGAGATGGCCGGCAATGCCGCGCGCCACACGCGGGTCGAACACGACGTCGACCGGGCCGGTCGCCGCCTTGCGGGCGCCGAGGCGACGCACGGCGCGTTCGCCGGCCTTGCGGCCGATCTCCTCCGGCGCGTCGAGATCGGCGAAATGCTGGCGCGAGGAGAATTCATAGTCGCGTTCCATGCCCGTGCCTTGGCGTGCAATGACGCTGGTCGGTCGCGAAAAGCGCGACGCGACATATTGGCCGACAAAGCCGTGCGAGGTCGCAAGCACCAGGCCGCCAAGGCCGGCGCTGGCGCTGCTGGCGGAGGAATTGGT
>NZ_RZST01000424.1:0-4338 GCF_003997575.1 Mesorhizobium sp. M1A.F.Ca.IN.022.07.1.1 | reverse complement strand
GAGATTGGCATAGCTCTCGCCATGGAGCGTGCGAGCAAGCGAAGCGGCATAGCGCCAGATGTCGACGGCGCCGCCGATCTCGCCGCGCGCCTGCGCGATCGGCTTGCCGGATTCCAACGCGTCGAGCCTGGCAATCTCTTCCAGTCGGCCCTCGATCAGATCGGCCGCTTTGAGCAGCACCGCGGCGCGTTCCGACGCCTTCATGCGCGGCCATGCGCCGGCCTCGAAGGCCTTGTGAGCTGCCTGCACCGCAGCGTCGACTTCCGCAGCACCCGCCTGCGCATAGCGTGAAACCGCAAAACCGTGGCCGGGGCTGTTGCGTTCGATCGTGCGGCCGTCCCGGGCATCGACATGTTTGCCGTCGATCAGAAGCTTGTAGCTCTTCGGCGCCTGAGACGCTTCGACCGGCATGGAAATGTTAAGCGGTGCGTTCATCGTATCTTCTCTAGGATCTCGAAAAGTCCGGCTTGTGCCTGGCCTTGAACGCGCCGACACCGGCCTTGAGGTCGCCGGTGAGCGCAATGAAGCCGCTGGCCAGCGCTTCCGTGGCGGCGGCGTCTTCCTCGCCTTCGGCAATGCCGATCATCAGCTTGGCGGCCTCGGTTGCGAGCGGACCACGCTCGGCGATCTTTTCTCCCCAGGCTTTTGCTTCATCCAAGGCCTTGCCGGTTTCGACGACGCGGTCGACGACGCCGAGGGCGAGCGCCTCGTTCGCCAGAAAAATCTCGCCGCCAAGCGCCATGCGCCGCACGATCTGTGCACCGAAGCGGCGCACAGCGCGCTGCGTACCAGACCAGCCGGGCACGACGCCGATCGAGGTCTCGGGAAAGCCGAGCTTGATCTGGGTTTCGGCGACGCGAAAATCGCAGGCGGCGGCCAATTCCAAGCCGCCGCCCAGCGCATGGCCGGACAGCACGGCGATTGTCGGTTGCCGAAGCCGCGCCAGCCGGTCGAAGACACGATGGCCGTAGCGCACCCATTGAACCTGGAAATCGGCGGCGCTTAATTGTGCCCAGGCCTCGACGTCGCCGCCGGCGCAGAAACCCTTGCCTTCGCCGCTGATGAGCACGATACGGACACCCTCGGCCAGTTCGGCCTTGTCGAGTGCGGCTTCGAGCGCGCGCAGCATCGGAATGTCGAGCGCGTTGAACTTTTCCGGCCGCCTGAGCGTCACGGTACCGATCACGCCATCCTGCTCGAAGGTGACGAGGCGCTCAGCCATGCGCGCCTCCAAGCGAAGCGCCGCCGTTGAGCGACAGGCCGATCGGCCGATCTTGATAGAGCGAGGCCGGCGTGAACTTGAGGTCGTTTGCGACGGAGAGCGGAGTGTCGGCCTGCGCCAGCACATCGCGTTCGAGATCGATGCCGGGCGCCAGCTCGGTCACCATCAGCCCGGCCTGGGTCAGCTTCATCACACAGCGTTCGGTGACATAGGTGATGTCCTGGCCTTGCGCGACCGCGCGCTTGCCGGAGAAGGAGATGTGCTCGACCTCCTCGACGATCTTTTTCACCTTGCCTTCCTGGTCGATGCGGAGGGCGCCGTTCGCCAGCGAAAGCTTGGCGCCAGCATTGAAGAAGCCGGAGAAGACGATCTTCTTCGCCCGCGCGGTGATATCGACGAAGCCGCCGGCGCCGGCCGTCACATGCGGTCTCGCCGAAAGCTTCGACACGTTGACCGAGCCGTGGCGGTCGATCTGCAGGAAGGACAGGAGCGAGGCGTCAAAGCCGCCGGCCTGGAAATAAATGAACTGGTGCGGCGAGGGCATGATCGCCTCGGCATTCGAGGCGCAGCCGAACTTGAAGTCGAGCAGCGGCACGCCGCCGACCGCGCCCTGCTCGATCACCCAGGTGACCTTGCCGTGCTGGCCTTCCTCGAGAAGAATGCGCGGCACGTTGGCGGAGATGCCGAAGCCGATATTGACGGCCATGCCGTCGCGCAACTCCATGGCGACGCGGCGCGCGATCACCTTCTGGATGTTCATCTCCGGGGTGCGGAAGGTGGAGAGCGGCCGGAAGATCTCGCCCGAGATCGCCGGGTCGTAAGCCGTCTGCGTCGTCTGCAGCTGATCGGGCGCGACGACGATATGGTCGACCAAGACGCCGGGCACGCGCACATCGTGCGGCTTGAGGGTGCCGTTCTCGACGATGCGCTTCACCTGCGCAATGACGATGCCGCCATTGTTGCGGGCAGCCAATGCCTGTTCGAGACCGCCGAGATAGGCGCCCTCATGCTCGTAGGTGAGATTGCCGCGCTCGTCGGCGGAGGTGGCGCGGATGATCGAGACGTTGGGGACGATGGCTCGGAAATAGAGCCACTCCTCGCCGTCGAACTGCTGCACCGAGACGATCGGCTCGCTGGCGGCGGCGTTCATGGCGCAGCCCTGGTGGCGAGGGTCGGCGAAAGTGTCGAGGCCGACCTTGGTCAGCACGCCGGGACGCTTGGCGGCCGCCTCGCGATGCATGTCGAAGAGGATGCCGGAGGGCACGTTGTAAGCCGCGACCGAGTCGTCGCCGATCATCTGCCAGATCCGCGGCGGCTCGGCGGAGGAGGGGCCTGACGGATACGAGCCGCAGAGCGTGCGTTTGAGCAGGCCAGGCTTGGCGAGATGGTCGATGCCCTTGATGCCGTACATGTCGCCAGCGGCGATCGGGTGCAGCGTGGTGATCGCTCTCGGATGCCCTTCCGCATCGAAGCGCTCGCCGATCGCGGCGAGCACGGCATCGGGGCAGCCGAGGCCGCTCGAGGACGACACCGAGACAACCATGCCGTCCTTGATCAGGCTGGCGGCATGCGCTGCCGTGACGAGCTTGCTCACGCGAGGCTCCCGAGTTGCGGATCGATGATCACGGCCTTGCCGGTCTTCGATGATTGCAGTGCTGCTTCGGCGGATGCCAGCGACCAAATGCCGTCCTCGCCGGTGGCCGAAGGCTGGCCTTCGCCGCGGATCGCGGCATGGAACTGGCGCAGCGAGCGGGTGTAGAGGTCCTCGCGATCGAAGTTCAGCTCTTCCTCGCCATTTGCAGTGCGCAGCAGCACCGAGCCGACCGGCTTCTGCGTCATCACATCGGTGGCGATCAGCGAGCCCTCCGACCCATGCACTTCGAAACCGATGCCGGCGAACTTGGTCGTGAAGCCTTCATGCGATTGCGCAATGACGCCGGACTTGAAGCGCCAGATGCACATCGCGCCGTCCTCCAGCCCGCCGCCGGCCATGCCGGCCGACTGTGTGAAGGCCGAGATCTCGACCGGATCGTCGCCGAGCACGAAGCGCAGCGTGTCGGCATCATGCACCGTGATGTCGAGCACCACGCCGCCCCCGGCTTCGGGCCTGGTGATGCGCCAGCCCTGCAGGCTTTCAGGCAGATAGACGGAATGGAAGACACGCGCGGCGATCGGCTTGCCGATACGGCCGGTTGCGATCGCCTCGCGCATCGCGCGGTGCGCGCCGGCATTGCGCAGATGATGGTTGGTGCCGAACACGATGCCGGCTTTCCTGGCCGCCACAACCATCTTGCGCGCATCGGCGCTGGTCAGGGCCAGCGGCTTTTCGCAGAGCACATGCTTGCCGGCCTTGATGGCGGCCAGCCCCTGTTCGAGATGCAGCTCATTGGTGGTCGAGATGTAGACGGCCTCAATGTTCGAGCCAAGCAGCGCATCGAGCGTCGAGACGGCTTTAGGAATGCCGTTTTCCTTGGCGTAGGCCCGAGCCCGCTCTGCGCTGGAGCTCATCACGGCGGCAACCTCGCCGTCGGCCTGCGCGCGAATGGCGTTGATCATGAACTGCCTGGCGATTGTGCTCGCGCCGATCAGGCCCCATCTCACGCTCATGCCGCGTCTCCCATTCCAGTGCCGCGCGCGCTGCGGCTCGGGCCGCAGCTTTCCCTGACGACGAGGCTGACCGCGCCGATATGGTCCTCGGCGCGCGTCGTGCGCGACTGGATCATCTTCAGCATGACGTGCGCGGCGCGCTCGCCAAGGCCTGGGGTGTCGACGGCGACGCTGGTCAGCGCCGGCATGTAGTGCTCGGCTTCGGCCACGTCGTCGAAACCGACCACGGCGAAGTCGGCCCCGGCCTCCAGGCCGCGCTTGCGCAGCGCGAGCATGACGCCGAAAGCGACGGCGTCGTTGAAGCAAAGCGCGGCTGTCGGCGGCTCGGCTGCCGCAAGCGCGGTCTCCAGGCAGGCCATGCCGCCTCTGCGGCTGGTCTCGCCTTCGACGATCGTCCGGTTGGCGGCCGGGATGCCAAGCGCCTCGCAAGCCTCGATGAAGCCGCCGAGCCTGTCATGATAGACAACGAGGTCGGACGAACCGCCGAAGAAAGCCAGCCGGCGGTGGCC
>NZ_RZST01000423.1:0-4339 GCF_003997575.1 Mesorhizobium sp. M1A.F.Ca.IN.022.07.1.1 | reverse complement strand
CAACCAGCGCGATCAGGGCCTGAAATTCGAGCTGCTGATTCCGGTGACCAGCATCGAGAAGCCGACCGCCTGCTTGAGCTTCAATTGTCACCAGGACCATTTTGGCCAGACCTGGGGCCTGAAGTTCGCCGACGGGGAGTTCTGCCATTCGGCCTGCGTCGGCTTCGGGCTGGAGCGCGTGGCGCTGGCGCTGTTCCGCCACCATGGGCCGGACACGGAAGCCTGGCCGGCGGCGGTCCGCGACGTGCTCTGGAGCGTGTGAGATGCTGAGGGCTATCGCCGGCCTCGATCCGGCCACCTACCGGCCGCACTGGCTGCACGATCCGCAAAGGCGGTGGCCGCAGACCAACTGCTATGTCGACCTTCTGATCGAGGTTCTGCACGCGACCGGGCACGATCCGGTCGCGGCGCTCGGTTTCACCGCGGCGCAGGATTTCGAAGGTGATCAGTTCACGTTCTTCAAGTTCCCGACCGCCGACCTGCAGAGGCTGGCGGGGCTGGACATCCAAGAGCTGGCGGTCTTCGACCGGCTGGAGACGCATGTGCTGACGCAAGTCGAGCTCGGCCGGCTGCCGCTGGTCGAGGTCGATGCCTTCTACCTGCCCGACACCAAAGGCCTCACCTACCGCAGCGGCCACTCCAAGACCACAGTCGGCATCAATGCGCTCGATCCCGAGTCGCGGCAGATGCGCTACTTCCACAATGACGGCTACTTCGCGCTCGAGGGCCAAGACTATGACGGCATCTTCGGCCAATGGGATGGTGTGTCGGCGGGCGACCTGCCGCTGTTTCCTTACGCGGAATTCGTGAAGCTCGACGCCACGCGCCCGGCCCGCGACGCGGTCGGGACCGCGGCGGCGCTGCTCGCGCATCACCTGAAGCGGCGGCCGAAGCGCAATCCGCTCGCCGCCTATGCGGCCGCGTTCGGCCGCCACGCTGAAAGGCTGGCGACGAAGTCGCCTGCCTATTTCCACACCTATGCCTTCAACACGCTGCGGCAGGTCGGCGCGAATTTCGAACTTCTTGGCAGTCATCTCGAATGGCTGGGGCAGCACGGCGAAACCTGCCTGGCAGAGGCGGTGCAAGCCGCCGGCAGCATTGCCGAGGGCGCCAAGGTCATGCAGTTCAAGCTCGCCCGCGCGATGGCGCGGCAGCGCTTCGACGGCTTGACCGAAGCAATCGCGCCGATGGCGCAGGCCTACGAAACGGTGATGAACGTGCTGGACGCCCGCATGGCCGGTGTCGCCTCCAAGGCGGCCTAGCGGGCCGGCCGACGCGCATTTGATGATGGGTGGGGGAATGGACGCCACGGTGTCGATCGCCGGCACTGCCGGATTGCTGGATCGGGGGTGGCGGATGGCCATCTCGGCGGCAGGTGCCTGGGCTTCGCCGAATGACATAGACGCAAATGCCGAATGGCTGGACGCGGCCTGTCCCGGCACGGCGGCCGCCACGCTGGAAAAGCATGGCCGCTGGGACCGCAAGCAGCCAACCCGGCTGCACGACCGCGATGTCTGGTACAGCCGCAGGCTCGACGCGACCGGTCCGGTGCGGCTGGTGTTCGAGGGGCTGGCGACTGTCGCCGAGGTCTGGCTTGACGATCGGCTGTTGTTCACCTCGACCTCGATGTTCGAGCGCCATGAGGCTGCGGTAAGCCTTTCAGGGGGCGAGCAACTCGCCATCGTCTTTCGCAGTCTCGACCGCCATCTGGAAACGGCGATCGGTCCGCGCGCCCGCTGGCGCCCTCGCATGATCGACGATCAGCGGCTGCGGCTGGTGCGCACGACCCTGATCGGCCATATGCCGGGCTGGTGCCCGAGCTTCGATGTCGTCGGGCCGTGGCGTCCCGTCAAGCTGATCCACGAAAATGGCGGGCAGCGCATCCTCGATGCCGACATGCGCGCCAGGCTCGACGGCACGACCGGGCATCTTGCCGTTGCGATAACCCTCGCCGAACCCTTCGACAATGCGCAAACGGCGCATGTCAGCTGTGCCGGAGTGCGCGCGCCCCTCAAGTTCGAGACACCCACCCGGCTGACGGCGGAATTGGCCATTGCCGATGTCGCCCCATGGTGGCCGAACAGACATGGCGAGCCGGCGCTGCACGAAGTGATGGCGACGCTGGGCACGGTGCGCAGCCGGCTGGGCCGGGTCGGATTCCGCCGCATTGAGATCGATCGCGGTGCCGACGGAGGCGATTTTCGCCTGGTCGTCAACGGCGTGCCGGTGTTCTGCCGCGGCGCGGTCTGGACGCCCTCCGATCCCGTGCGACTGCCCTGCGAGCGAGCCGAAATCGAGCCCGACCTCGATCTCGCGCGCCAAGCCGGCGTCAACATGCTGCGGGTCGGCGGCACCTTCGCCTATGAAAGCGATGCCTTCCACGAGCTGTGCGATGAGATGGGCATTCTGGTCTGGCAGGACCTCATGCTCGCCAATTTCGACTATCCGGCGAAGAACGAGGCTTGGCGGGCGGCGCTGTCGCGCGAGGTGGAGAACCTGTTGGGGCGGCTTCGGCATTCGCCGTCGCTGGCGGTGCTGTGTGGCGGCAGCGAGGTGGCGCAGCAGGCCGCGATGCTCGGCATGCCGGTGGCGATGGATCCGACACCCTGGTTCGACGATGTCGTGCGTCCGGCCGCGCAGGCGATCCTGCCCGATCTGGCGCTCGTGTCCTCCTCGCCCTCCGGCGGCAGCCTGCCCTTCGCCGCGGATGGCGGCCCGACGCACTACTATGGCGTCGGCGCCTATTGCCGGCCGCTGGAGGACGCGCGCCGCGCGGAGGTGCGTTTCGCCAGCGAATGCCTCGCCTTCGCCAACGTGCCGGAACAGGCGACGCTCGATGAGCATCTGCCCGTTCCGCCCGGCCACGATCCGCGCTGGAAGGCCGGCGTGCCGCGCGATGCAGGTGCGTCGTGGGATTTCGAGGACGTGCGCGAGCATTATCTGGAGACGCTGTTCGGCGTCGACGCTCGCCGGCTGCGCATGGAGGATCCAGCGCGCTACCTCGACCTCTCGCGCGCTGTCATTGCCGAGGTGGTTGAGCGCACGATCGATGAATGGCGCAGACCGGCCTCCCCGACGGCGGGCGCGCTGGTGTTCTTCTGGAAGGATCTGCTCCCGGGAGCAGGGTGGGGCGTCGTCGATTCTGCCGGTCGGCCGAAATCGGTCTGGCATGCGCTGAGACGCGCCTTCGCGCCGCTCCGGCTGACGCTGAGCGATGAGGGCGTCAACGGGCTGAGCGTCCATCTCGTCAATGACACGGCAAGGGCAGTCGAGGCGACGCTATCGCTTGCCTGCCTGCGCGACGGCGTCACCCCGGTGGTGGCGGCGCGCCGGCCGGTCACTCTGCAGGCGCGCGGGACGCAGTCGCTTGCGGCATTCTCGCTGCTCGGCGCCTTCTTTGATCTGTCTTATGCCTATCGCTTCGGCCCAGCGGGGCACGAGGTAACCGTGGCAAGGCTGGAAGACCGCGACGGCGAGATCCTGGCCGAAGCCTTTCATGTGCTTCCCGGCGTCATGACCGCGCGACGCGATGTCGGCCTGTCGGCAGGGCTGATGCGCGGCAGAGACGGCTGGCGCCTGCGGCTCGCTTGCAAGCGCGCCGCCTATCACGTCGCCATCAAGGATGGGCTGTTCTTCCCGCGCGAGAACGGCTTCCACCTGATGCCGGGCGCGGTGAAGGAAATTGGCCTGGATGGGCCGGCCTCTGCCACTCCGGCCGGCGTCGTGACGGCGCTGAATGGCGATCGCGAGGTGGCCTACGATGCGCCGCAAGCCGACAATGTAGAGACCAGGGCGGAGATCATGCGTTCGTTGCGGCCTGCCGGGAGCGTGGCATGAAGGGGGTCGTCTTCGCCGACACGATCGGCTGGCTTCATGAAGGCAGGGGAACCGGGCGACGCGGCCGGGGTGTCGTGATCGCCGGGGCGCATGGCCACGAGGACCTGTGCAGCCGGCGTTTCCTGCGGCTTCTGGCTGACAAGGTGGCCGAAAACGGTCTGCCGGCGCTGCAATTCGACTATCCCGGCTGCGGCAATGCCGCCGGGGATCATTCAACGCCCGGTCAGGTGCAACGGTGGACGGCGAGCATAGGCGCGGCGATCGATCGGCTGAAGCAGGATTGCGGCGTGGCGGACGTCATTTTGGTCGGCTTCCGGCTTGGTGCCCTGCTGGCCCCGCTGGCGGCGGCCGGACGCGACGACGTGGCGGGTCTCGTGCTGCTCGCGCCGCCGTCCTCCGGCAAGGCCTATGTTCGCGAGGTCACAGCCATGTCGCGCATGATCGACGCGCCGCTGGCCAGCCGTTCGGCGGGCGAAGGGGTTTTCACCGAGGGGCGCGAGGC
>NZ_RZST01000422.1:0-4375 GCF_003997575.1 Mesorhizobium sp. M1A.F.Ca.IN.022.07.1.1 | reverse complement strand
TGTCTACACCTTCAAGCTGCGCAAGGACGGCCTGTGGTCGGATGGCAGCCCGGTGACGGCGGACGACTTCGTCTACTCGTTCCATCGGCTGGAAGACCCGGCCACCGCTGCAGAATACGCCTCGATGCTCTATCCGGTGAAAGGCGCCGAGGACTTCAACACGAAGAAAGGCAAGGCTGAGGATATGGGCGTGAAGGCGATCGACGCCAACACTCTGCAAGTCACGCTGAAGGCTCCGACGCCCTACTTCCTGGAGATGCTGACCCACCAGGCGACCTATCCGGTCAACAAGGCTTCGATCGACAAGCTCGGCGCGGACTGGATCAAACCGGGCAAGCTGGTCTCCAACGGCGCCTATACGCTGGCGGAGTGGATTCCCAACGACCACATGAAACTGGTCAAGAACCCGAAGTTCTGGGACGCCGCGAGCGTCAAGCTCGACGTGGTCAACTACATCCCGACCGAGGATCGCTCGTCCGCGATGAAGCGCTTCGAGGCCGGCGAACTCGACAGCTATGGCGACCTGCCGACCGAACAGCTCGCCGATCTCAAAACCAAATTCGGTGACCAGATCCGTGTGGGGCCATATCTCGGCACCTATTATTATGCGGTCAAGACCGATAAGGCGCCTTGGGACAACGTCGAGCTGCGCAACGCCATCTCGATGGCGATCGATCGCGACTTCCTCGCCGAGAAGGTCTGGCAGAACTCGATGCTGCCCGGCTATTCGATGGTGCCTCCGGGCATCGAGGGCTACACGCCGGCACTGGCCAAATACGCCGACATGTCTCAGATCGACCGCGAGGATGCGGCCAAGAAAGTGCTGGAAAAGCTTGGCTATACACCCGAGCATCCGTTGAAGATGGAGATCCGCTACAACACCTCGGAGAACCACAAGAACACCGCGGTCGCCATCCAGGAACAGCTGAAGCCGCTCGGCATCGAGGTGACGCTGCTCAACACCGACACCAAGACCCACTATGGCTTCCTCGAGCAGAAGGGCAACTACGACGTCGCCCGCGCCGCCTGGATCGCCGACTACAAGGATCCGGAGACCTTCCTCGGCATCTCGCGCAAGGCGAGCGGCAACAACTACTCGAACTATAACAGCCCTGCCTATGAAGCCGCCATGGACAAGGCAGCCGCCGCCGGCGGCAAGCCTGAGGAGCGCATGAAGGACCTCGCCGCAGCGGAGCGCATCCTCGTCGACGATGTCGGCCAAATCCCGCTGCTCTACTACAGCTACCACGACATCGTTTCCTCCAAGCTGCATGGCTTCGAGGACAATGTGATGGACATTCATCCGTCTCGCTTCATCTCCAAGGGCTGACAAGGAACCTTGGCCGTGCCGCCGCTCTCTTTTAGGGAGCGGCGGCCGCGGTCTGTCGTCGTGCCGGGCCGAAAGTCGCATTGGATTTTCGGCGATCGCGGTGCGAAGATCAGAGATGCCAGCGCGCCACGATCTCGTCTGGAGAGCCGTCGCCCTGGCTGAAGCGGGGCGCCGATGCTGCGTTATGTCTTCCGGCGGCTATTGACCGCCATCCCGACGCTGTTCGTCATCGTGACGGTGGCGTTCTTCCTGATCCGCGTCGCGCCAGGCGGCCCGTTCAACCAGGAGCGGGGCTTGAGCCCCGAGATCAGGGCCAATCTCGAAGCCCAGTTCGGCCTCGACGATCCGCTCTGGCTGCAATATCTCCACTATCTCGGCAATCTTTTGCGCGGCAGTTTCGGACCGAGCTACAACCTGCCGGATTTCACCGTCACCGAACTCTTCGCCAAGGGCCTGCCGATCTCGGTGCAGATCGGTACCTCGGCGCTGGTGCTGGCGCTGCTGCTCGGCTCGATCCTCGGCACGATCGCCGCGCTCAACCAGAATAAAATAGCCGACTATTCGGTGATCGCTCTAGCCACCGCCGGCAGCACCATCCCCACCTTCGTCACCGCGCCGGTGATCCAGCTCGTCTTCGGCCTTTCCTGGAAGCTGTTGCCGATCGGCGGCTGGGGCGACGGCGCCTTAATCAACAAGGTCGGGCCGGTGCTGACGCTTGCCCTGCCGCAGATCGCCATCGTCGCCCGCCTGATGCGCGGCTCGATGATCGAGAGCCTGCGCTCGCACCACATCCGCACCGCCCGCGCGCTCGGCCTCTCCGACTGGTCGGTGGTGGTCAAGCACGCGCTGCGCGGCGCCGTGCTGCCGATCGTCTCCTTCACCGGTCCGGCGGCGGCGGCGCTGCTCACCGGCTCGATCATCGTCGAGACCATCTTCTCCATTCCAGGTGTCGGCCGCTACTTCGTCGACGCCGCGCTCAACCGCGACTACACGCTGGTCATGGGAACTGTGGTGGTGATCGCGCTCTTCACCATCGTCTTCAACCTGATCGTCGATCTTCTCTATGCGGTCGTCGATCCGAGGGTGCGCTATGACTGAGCTTGCCGTAGCCGCTCCGGAGCCGATCGTCGGCCGCTCGCTCTGGGGCAATGCTTGGGCGCGGCTGAAGCGCAACCGCGCCGCCATGTTCAGCCTCTACTATCTGGCATTCATTGCCGTCATCAGCGTGTTCGGCCCTATGGTCGTGCCGCATGAATACACGACCATCTACGGCGACTATGTGCGCACGCCGCCGAGCCTGTCGGCCTATCCGAAGCCCGACATGATCCAGGGCGCGCTGAGCGACGCGATCAAACGCATGCGCGTCGACATCAAGGAGTGGCACCAGGACGGCAGCCGCGTCGTCGTCACCGTCACCTCCAAGAAGCCGATCGACGACCGCAATATCCGCTATCTCGACCGCTCCGACGCCTTCGACGACACGAAGATCGAGAGCAAGTCGCCCGATGGGCTCGAAATGACCATGAGCTCGGCCGTCAAGCAGCAATATTTCTTCTTCGGCACCGACAACACCGGGCGCGATCTCTTGTCTCGCACGCTGATGGCCGGGCGCATTTCGCTCGCGATCGGCCTGCTTGCCGGTGTCGTCGCCGGCGTCATCGGCGTGATCTACGGCGCGACGGCCGGCTTTGCCGGCGGCAGGGTCGACGAGGTGATGATGCGCATCGTCGACGTGCTTTACTCGCTGCCCTTCATCTTCTTCGTCATCATGCTTGTGGTGTTCTTCGGCCGCAACTTCGTGCTGATGTTCCTGGCGGTGGGGGCGGTGCTGTGGCTCGACATGGCGCGGATCGTGCGCGGCCAGGCGCTGTCGATCCGCAGGCAAGAATACGTTCAGGCGGCGGAAGCGATGGGCGTCGGCCAGCGCGGCATCCTCGTGCGCCACGTCATCCCCAACCTGCTCGGGCCGGTGGTGATCTACATGACGCTGCTGGTGCCGCAGGTCATCATCCTGGAAAGCTTCCTGTCCTTCCTCGGGCTTGGCGTGCAGGAGCCGATGACCAGTTGGGGCGTGCTGATTTCGGTCGGTGCCAAGAACATCGGCTATGCCAACTGGCTGCTGTTGTTCCCGGCCTTCTTCCTGGTTTCGACGCTGTTCGCGCTGAACTTTGTCGGCGACGGCCTGCGCGACGCGCTCGACCCCAAAGATCGATAAGGATGGGGATCGCTGACATGGCTTCCGAAACGATCCTCAGCGTCAAGGACCTGCGCGTCCGCTTCCAGACCCTCGACGGCACGGTCGAGGCGGTGAAGGGCATCAGCATAAAGGTCAATGCCGGCGAGACCGTCGCCGTCGTCGGCGAATCCGGATCCGGCAAGAGCCAGACGATGATGGCGGCGATGAGCCTGCTTTCCTCCAATGGCGAAGCGACCGGCCAGGTCGATTACCGCGGCCGCAACCTGCTGGAGATGACCAAGAGCGAGCTCAACAAGGTTCGCGGCCGCAAGATCAGCATGATCTTCCAGGAGCCGATGACCTCGCTCGATCCGCTCTACACCATCGGCAACCAGCTCATCGAGCCGATCCGCCGCCATCGCGGCCTGAGCGCCCAGGCCGCGCGTGAAGAGGCGCTGAAGCTGTTGAGACTGGTGCACATCCCCGATCCCGAGCGGCGGATGAAATCCTATCCGCACGAAATGTCGGGCGGCCAGCGCCAGCGCGTTATGATCGCTATGGCTTTGGCGAACGATCCCGACATCCTGATCGCCGACGAGCCGACGACGGCGCTCGACGTCACCATTCAGGCGCAGATCCTGATGCTGCTTGCCGAACTGCAGCGCAAGCTCGGCATGGCGATCGTCTTCATCACCCATGATCTCGGCATCGTCCGCCGTTTCGCCGACCGCGTCTATGTCATGCGCCAGGGCGAGGTGGTGGAGGAGGGCGAGGCGGAAGCGCTTTTCGCCAATCCGCAGCACGCCTACACCAAGATGCTGCTCGCCGCCGAGCCGACCGGCACCAAGGCGGCGAGCAGCATCTTGGTG
>NZ_RZST01000421.1:0-4378 GCF_003997575.1 Mesorhizobium sp. M1A.F.Ca.IN.022.07.1.1 | reverse complement strand
CGCCTGCCCTGACCTCGAAGCTGATCCCGTCGACGCGGCGTGTCGTGACGCCTTCGAGCGCCAGCCGGACCGGCCCGAGCGCGCGCACTTTTCGGTTGAACAGGTCGCTTACCGGCCTGCCGACCATCAGCCGCACCATGCGCTGCTCGTCGAGCGCCGCGATTGGTTCGTCGGCGACGCGGCTGCCGTCGCGCATCACCACGCACCGATCGGCAAGCTCGATGATCTCGCGCAGCCGGTGCGAGATGTAGATCACCGCGACGCCGTCGGCCTTCAGGCGCCGGATGACGCGGAACAGCCGTTGCGCCTCGTCCTCCGTCAAAGACGAGGTCGGCTCGTCGAAGGCAAGCAGCCGCGCGCCCGGCCGCAGCGCGCGCATGATTTCGATCAGCTGCCTGAGCGCCGGGCTCAGGCCATGGCAGCGCTGCCCGGGCGAAAGCACGTCGACCACGCCAAAGGTGCGCAACAGGTCGAGACTGCGTCTTTCGAGATCAGCGCGGTCGAGAAAAATTGCGCCCCGCGCCTTGATGTCGCCGATGAAGATGTTTTCCGCCACCGTAAGCTCCGGGATGATCTCCGGCTCCTGGTGGATGACGCGGATGCCCGAGCCGTGTGCGGCGCGCGGCGAGCTGAGCTGCACCGGCTGCCCGTCGACCAGGACCCGGCCACTATCCGGCCGATGCTCGCCCTCCAGCACGCGCATCAGCGTCGACTTGCCGGCGCCGTTCTCGCCGATCAGCGCGGTGATCTCGCCGACGTTGAAAGCGACCGACACGTCGCGCAGCGCCTGCACGGCGCCGAAGCGCTTGCTGACGCCTTCGACGGCAACGACGGGCACGGTCATGGGCGGGAGACTCCCTTTGAAGCCGCCCGCCCAAAGGCCATCCGCCCCGAGCCCGAAAGGGAGCCTAGGACTTGCAACCGAGAGTGTCCTTGAACTTGGCGAAGTTCTCGCCGCTGATCAGCGTGGCGTCCTGGAAATAGTCCTTCTGCATCTCCTTGCCGGTAGCTTGGTCGTAGAGCGCCTGGATAGCGGCGGCGCCGTGCTTGGCGCTGTCCAGCCACATCGTGCCGCGGAAGCCCGTCGGCTTGCCGGAACCGAAGGCCTCGCAGGAGCGGGAACCGTCGATGCCGATGCCGATGACGTTCTCCGGCTTCATGCCGGCATTCTCCGTAGCGCGCACGCCGCCAAGCACGCCGTCGTCATTGCAGGAGTAGAAGATCCACTTCTCGGCGTCCGGATTGGCTGTCAGCGTCGTCGACACGACATCGATCGAGTTAACCATCGTGTTGTCATAGGGAATCGAGACGATGCGCGACTTGATCTCCGGGATCGCTGCGACCAGCGCTTCCTCCGCGCCCTTGTTGCGGCGCATGCAGGTGTCGGCCTTCTGGTCCTCGATCGAGCCCACGCGCACCTTGGAGAGGTCCTTGTCCCAGCCTTCGGCCTTGACGATGCGGGCAATCTCGCCGCCGACCTGCTTGCCGATGTTGAGCGCGTTCATGCCGACATAGGCGACCGGCGTGCCGTCGGCGAAGGCGATGTCGTCGTCGACAGCAATCAGGCCGATCTTGGCGGCCTTTGCTTTGTCGGCGACGACCGGGCCGAGCGAGCGGTCCGGCACCACCACGGCGATGCCCTTGACGCCGTCGCCGACATAGGTGTCGAAGGTGGTGACGGCGAGGTTGGCGTCGAACTGAACGTCCTGGACAAGCAGGTCGACGCCGAGCTCGGCGGCCTTGTCCTTGGCACCCTTCACCTCGCGGACGAACCAGGGATGGTCGCCCATCTTGTTGATATAGCCGAACTTCATCTTGTCCTGCGCGCCGGCGCCATGGACCGTCAGCGCGACGGCTGCGGTCGCGGCCACAGCAAGCCACGTCCTGATCATGCGTTTCATGGTTTCCTCCTCAATATCGATCCCGGCCGGCGGGAGTCCTTTTTGCTTGAAGACGTTTCCGGCGACCGGCCGCCGGTGCGAAACCTCATTCGTGGTAGAGAACCGAGCGCCCGCCATCGATGACGATGCAGGCCGCGTTGATGAACGGGGCCTCGTCGGAGCCGAGGAAGACGGCAGTCATCGCCACCTCCTCCGGCCGCCCGATGCGGCGCGGCGGGTGCAGGTCGTAGGTGCGCTGGCGCTCCGCCTGCGGATCAGGAAAGGTGTTCCAGTAGTCGACCGCGATCTGCGTCTCGATGTAGCCGGGTGCGATCGCGTTCACGCGAACACCTTCGGCCGCGTATTGAACGCCGAGCGATCGTACCAGGCCGAGCAGTCCGTGCTTGGCAACCGGATAGGGAAAGGTCGAGGGGATGATCGCGAAAGAATGGCACGAAGCGATCGCCACGATCGAACCCTGCGTCTGAGCCCGCATCGCCGGCAGCACGGCGCGCGCCGAATACCACACCCCGTCGAGATCGACGGCAAAGCAGCGCCGCCATTCCTCTTCCGTGGTTTCCAGCGGCTCGTGGAAAACGTTGATGCCGGCATTGGCGACCAGCACGTCGATGCGGCCGAAGGTGGCAAGCGCTTGCTCGGCCATCGCTTTGCAGGATGCGATATCGGCGACGTCGGTCTCCACGAACAGCGCCCGAGCGCCGGCTTCGACCAGCGACGCGGCAACGCTCTTTCCGCTGAGCGCATCCTTTTCGGCCACGACGATGGCCGCACCCTCGGCGGCCATCGCGCGCGCCGTCGCCTCGCCGATGCCGCGCCCGGCGCCGGTGACAATCACCACCTTGTCCTTCAGTCGCCCGGCCATGGTCACCAGTCCACGATGGTGCCGTCGGCAAGGACGGCATTGGTGGTGTGCATGACCTCCGGCCTGTAGGGATGCCGGTCGGCGACCGCTTCGTCGACCTCGACGCCGAGCCCGGGCGCATCCGGCACCTGCCAGCAGCCGTCGATCATGCGGATCGGCCCCTTCACCACTTCGAAATACCAGGGCACGGCACCGACCATCTCTTCCTGGATCAGGTGATTGGGCGTGGAGACCGCGAAATGCAGCGCCGCCGCGCCGGCGATCGGACCGAGCGGATTGTGCGGCGCCACACCGACCGAGACCGCCTCGGCCATGGCGGCGATTTTCTTCGCCTCGAGCAGGCCGCCGCAGTGGCAGATGTCCGGCTGCACGATGTCGACCGCCCTTGCCCGGAAAAGGTCGTCGAATTCGGGACGATCGATCAGCCGCTCGCCGGTGGCGATCGGCACGCGCGATTTGGCGACGAGCTGCGCCAGCGCGCCGGTCTCGCCCGGCGGCAGCGGCTCTTCGACGAACATCGGTCGGTAGGGCGCAAGCGCGTCGATATAGGCGAGCGCGGTGGAGGCCGAGGCGGGACGGCCGTGGAAATCGACCATGATCTCGACTTCGGGACCGACTGTCTTGCGCAGCGCCTCCATTAGGCGGCCGACCTTGTCGACCTCGACGAGCGGCGCATGATAGTGGCTGTAGGGGATGAAGACGGCCTTCAGCGCGCGATAGCCCGTGGCAACCACTTCGGAGGCGCGCCGCACCAACGGCTCGGTCTCCAACGTCTCGTAGACGGCGCGCATGTCGCCGAGGCCGAGATGCGTATAGACCTTGACCCGGTCGCGCACCTTGCCGCCGAGCAAGCGCCAGACCGGCTGATCGAGCCATTTGCCAAAAATGTCCCAGAGCGCCAGCTCGATGCCGGAAACCGCCGACATGCCGATGACGCCGAGCCGCCAGAAGGAGTGCTTTTTGAGGATGCGCACCGCCTGCTCGATGTCGCGCGGGTCGCGGCCGACCAGAAGCGGCGCGAGGTCATTGACGGCGCCGACGACGGCCTGGGTCTTCCATTCCAGCGTCGCCTCGCCCCAACCGTAGAGGCCCGGCTGGTCGGTCTCGACACGCACGAACACCCAGTTGCGCATATCCGCGTTCACGACGCGCGTGGTGATGGCCACGATCCTCAAGCGCAACTCCTCCCATGACGCTAATTAGATCATATGAAATTGAAATATCATATGATAAAAAATGGCGTCAAGCCGGAAACGTCACCCTCTGGCGTGAAGATCGTCGGCGGCGATGTCAAGCAGCCTGTTCATGGCGCCGCGGGCGCCGGCGGTGTCGCGGACGCGGATCGCCTCCAGCACCGCGACATGCGCCGACAGCGCGCGCGATTGCGCCTCCATCAACGGATTGGTGACCAGGAAGGTGGCGCGCAGGGCAGCTTCCAGCATGCCGACCAGCCCCTTGAGCACGACATTATGGCTGGCGGCGATGACGCCCTTGTGGAAGGCAAGGTCCGCCTGGCAGACCGCGTTGAGGTCGCCCGGGATATTGTCGCGCATGCCGACGACCGCGCGTTCGATTTCGGCGAGATCGGCGGCGCTGGCGCGCCTTGCCGCAAGCT
>NZ_RZST01000420.1:0-4383 GCF_003997575.1 Mesorhizobium sp. M1A.F.Ca.IN.022.07.1.1 | reverse complement strand
GTCATAGACGGCGCGGATAGCCTTGGCGTTGAGGTTGACGGAAGCGGAAATGCAACCCGCCGCGCCGGCGGCCAGGCCTTGGGTGAGCTGGCCTTCGGAACTCGGGAAGACGGAGACGTTGGGCGCCGCAGCGATCACGGCCGCGGTGTTGTCCCAGTTCCCGGCACTGTCCTTGTAGGCGACAACGGTTTCGGGAAATGCCGCGTTGAGCCGCGCCGTCAGCGCCGGCGATACCGGCACCCCGGAATTCTGCGGGATGTGATAGAGGATCAGCTTGAGCTTCGGGCTGGCGACTTTCTCGACCAGTTCCGAATAGTAGCGCGCCTGCCCGTCATCGCCCGCCGCAGTGTAGAAGAACGAGGGCAGCACCATGACGCCAGCGCAGCCGAGTTCCAGGGCATGCCGGCTGAGTTCGAGCGTCTCGGGCACCGCGGTAACGCCTGTGCCGGGCATCATCTTATCCGCCGGGATGCCGGCCTCGGCCAGCCACTCCAGGGCTTGCATGCGTTCGCGCGGCGACAGCGACAGCGCCTCGCCGGTCGTCCCAAACGGCGAGAGGTAATGCGCGCCCTGAGCAAGCACCCATTTCGCATGGTTGACCCACAGATCGCGGGCGACGCTGCCGTCTTTGTCGAAGGGCGTCAGGATGGGGCCAATGACGCCTTGCACGCTGTTCATCGATGGTTCTCCCGGGTCGTCGTGTCGCCGTCGGCGAGCTTCGCTGCCGCGTCGACTGTTCTGATAAAGAATGCTGTTGAGGCGATGTCGAAGAAGACGTGGAAGCCTGCCTCGCTGCGCACCAGCACGGCTTCGAGATTCGCGACGCGCGTCTGCGCGATCTCGTCATCGGCAAAACGGCCAGGCCTGAGGTCCAGTGCGCAAAGCCTCGCCATCACCGCTTCTGCCGACTGGCCGGAAAGCCGCATCCAGCTCCAGCCTTCCTCGCGCCAGGACCAATAGCCGCGCGAACCTTTCTCGGCCTGCCAGGCAGCGACGAGCTTTGCGACGGCGCCACCGGCGATATCGTCAATCGCGAGGAAATCTTCGCTGCCTAGACGCAGCAGCCTGACGCCGCCCTGCCTAGCGATGCGATTGACGGGCGGCAAGGCGAGACCTTGCGCTTCGAGCCAGGCTGAACTGCCGGGCCCTTTGATGCCGAAGCGCGATCGGGCCGTCAGATCGGTCACTATCAGCTGCCCGTTTGGCAGAACTGCTTCAGCGGCCGAGCCGTCCGGCGACAGGGGAAATGTTCGCATGGCAAGACCGGCCATCTTTACATCTCCTGCCGGACGTTCTGCGGATCGAAGAAGGCGTGACCGACCACCGGCACCTGCACCAATTCGCCGCTGCGACACTTCACCGTGACCTTGCTGCCAGGGGCAGCGTCGTCGATATGGACATAGGCCAGCGCGATTGTGTGGCGAAGCGTTGGCGAGAAGCCAATCGAAGTGATCTGCCCAACCGGGTTGCCGCCGCGCAGCACCAGGCAGGACTCGCCGGGGATGTTGCTTGCACCCTCGAAAGAGAGGCCGACGAGCCGGCGCGTTTCGCCAAGCCTCGTCCGCATCTCGATTGACCGCTTGCCGACGAAGAAGGGCTTCTTCTTCGAAACCGCCCAGCCGAAACCGAGCTCGTTGGGCGTGGTCAGCGCGTCGGTATCCTGGCCGATCAGGATATGCCCCTTTTCAAGCCGCAGCATGCGCGAGGCCTCGAGTCCATAGGGACGCAAGCCATGCGGCTTGCCGGCCTCGGACAAAGCGTCCCACAGCGCGACCGCATAGCTCGAAGGACAGTGCAGCTCGTAGCTCACCTCGCCCGTGAAGCCGATCCGCATCACACGCACCGGCAGGCCGGCCAGCATGCCTTCGCGCCCGTGGAGATAGGGGAAAGCGTCGCGCGAGAAATCGATGTCGCCATCTAGCGCCTGCAAGACCTCACGCGCCTTCGGGCCGGTGACGTTCATGCCGGAAAATGCTGCCGTGACGTTGAGCACGTCGACCTTCAGCCGCCACTGCGCATTCCAGAACAGCATGTCGGCCTGCACGCGGGCGACGGCGCCGGTCGTCGCGGTGACGTAGAACAGGTCATCGGCGAGACGATAGGCGACGCCGTCATCGATAACCGTCCCCATCTCGTTGAGCATCAGGCAGTAGCGGACCCGGCCGACGCGCTGGTTGGCATGCGCCATCGTGTACATCCGATCGAGGAAGGCGCCGGCGTCAGGACCGCGGATCTCCAGCTTGCCCAAAGTCGACACGTCGAGCATGCCGACGCCGTTGCGGACCGCGGCGATCTCTTCGCGGACCAGGCGGTCTATCCGGTCTTCCGGCCCGTAAAAATACGGCCGCCACCAGGCACCGATCGGCTTCATGCGAGCGTTGAGTGCGAGATGGCGCGCATGCAGCGCGGTGCGCCGCTCCAACGGCTCGTGATGGCCGGCGAGCACGCCGAGCTTCTCCGGTCCGGTCGGCGGCCGCGCCGTGGTGATGCCCATCTCGCCAACCCCGCGCCCCGTCGCTTCGGCGACAATCCGCGCCGTGGCGAGCGCCGAATGCCTGCCTTGGCTCGGCCCCATGCCGACGGTGGAAAAGCGCTTCACCAGTTCGAGTTCGCGATAGCCTTCCTTGACCGCATTCCTGAGGTCCTTGACCTGCAGATCCTCATCGAAATCGACGAAGTCGCGACCTTTTGCGTTGCCGGCGAGCGGTTGTGCCCAGGCAGCTGGCTCGGGCTCGTATTCGTTCTGCACGTCAGGAGGATCGCCGTGGCCGAGCCGCTCCAGAGCCTCGCGCGCGGCGCGGCGGCCGTCGGCCATCGCAGACTGCAACCGCGATTTGCCGGCAACGGCGCCTGCCAGCCGGACGGCCGCGCCCACCGGCAGACTGAGCGTCATTCGCGCCGTCGCATCGTCGTAGCCAACTATCGCTCCCGCATGGCAGGGCAACTGCCAGGCAGGCACCGAGCCGACGGAGACCGCCACGAGATCGCAGTCGATCCAGCGGCTGCCAATGCGGACCCGCGTCACATGCTTGTTGCCGCGCGTCCCGGACGCTTCCTCGATCGGGGCGCCTGCGAGGATCCCTATCCCCCTGGCCCGAAGCTCACCGGCGCGGTCGCCGGCATTTGGCCGAGGATCGACGATCGCGGCCAGTTCGACGCCAGCCTCGACCAGATCCAGCGCGGAGTCGTAGCCATCGTCATTGGCGGCCAGCACGACGGCCCGCTGGCCAGGTTGCACCGCGTAATGGCGGAGCAATCGTTGCACGGCGCCGCCGGTCATGATGCCAGGCAGATCGTTGTTGCGGAACACCGCCGGCTGCTCGATGGCGCCTGTTGCCAGGACAACCTCGCGGGCGCGGGTTCGGTAGAGCCGGTTGCCCTGGATCAGCGGCAGCCAATTGTCCTCATACCAGCCGTTGCAGATGGTGCCGGTCATGATGCGCAGATTGGGGAGCTTGGCTGCCTTGGCTGCCAGACTGAACAATATGCCCGGATCGCAGCGGCGATAGGTCAGCGAACCGCCAATTTCGGGATTGTCGTCGCACAACAGCACGTCGGCGCCGGCTTGTGCGGCCGAGATCGCAGCCGATAGACCCGCCGGCCCCGCGCCGACGACCAGCAGGTCGCAGTGAAGATGCGCCTTGTCGAAACTCAGATGCGGCGCCTTGACGTCGACGATCCCGAGCCCCGCCTTGCGACGGATCATCGGCTCCCAGAAGCGGAGCCAGCTGTCCTGTCTCGGACCCATGAAGGTGCGGTAGTAGAAGCCGACCGGCAGGAAACGTCCAAAGCGGTCGATCACCGCATCGCGGTCGTTTTCCAGGGAGCCGTTGACGTTCTGCGCCGTAACCATCATGCCGTCCTGGAGCGGCGTCAGGTCGGCGGGAACATTCGGCTCCGACGGCAATTGCACCAGCGTGTTCGCTTCCGCGCCGGCCATGGTCATCATGCCGCGCGGCCGGTGGTATTTGAACGAGCGCGACAGGACCCACTGGTCCGAGGCCGCCAGCGCGCTGGCGATGCAGTCGCCGGCAAAGCCATGATAAGCCTTGCCTTCGAAGGTGAAGCGGACAGGCCGCGTCCGGTCGAGGCGCGAACCGTATGGCGTGCCAAGCCGCGTCATGGCCGGCTCCCAATGGCGTAGGTGCGGATGATCTCGTTGGTGACGACGTCGCGCTCGGCGAGGAAGAAGAAGTTGCTCGGCACGTGCCGCCAGCACTCGACCACCACACCTTTTCGATTGTCCGCGCGGAAGAGATGCCTTGCCCACTCAGCGTCGGCGGCAGCGTCGGCGGCAGCGTCCGCATCGGGCCTCTGCCGCAGCGGACCGAAGGACTGGAATTCGTCGATGTTGCGCGGGCCGTTCATGGGGCAGTCAAGCAG